>SKYC01000339.1 GCA_007128085.1 Saprospiraceae bacterium
CGGTTTTGCATCGAAATATTCGAGAATCGTATGGATCCGGCAACCATTGGTTTTAGAATAGCGCAGCATTCCGTCGAGACGAGCGTATGCACGCTCTTTGAGAAAGCGATAATTTTCCTCATCTATTTTAAAATGGTGGCCTTGAGCTCTCGGTTGCATAAAGGTGATTTTAGGGTGTTCGGAAGCCGGTTGATAGGAAAAAATCTTGTGACTGTGCAGCAATCGAATTGCTTTCTCTACTTTCTCATTACTGGTGTTTAATTTAGAAGCAATGGTTGGCAGTCGGATCGGTACATGCACACTGAACAGCCCTTCGTATGATCTGAGAATCGCCTTGATCAACGGATCGAGAGAAGGGTTTTTCAATTGGTAATCGTAAAGTTCTGTACTGTCTACGCGCACCATCAGTCGGGGAGGATGGTAAACGGCATCGCTGAGGTGTATCCATCCCGCAGTTTCAATCTGCTTTAGGGAGTGAAAAACCTCCAGAAGTGAAATCCCAAATCGATGGGCAAAAGCATTGATGTCAAAACCATAGGATTCCCCAGCGCCTCCCCCCGGTATAATATTGAAGAAAATGCACAGTGCCTTGTATACCCTTTTTATAACATCCAACTTTGGAAAAGTTCTTTCCACATTGGAAGCCAGGTTTTCTCTTTCCTTTTCCCTGCAAAACAAAATGGCAAAGGATTCTTTTCCATCCCTTCCCGCGCGGCCGGCTTCCTGATAATACTCCTCCAGTCCGGAGGGCAAATCGAGATGAAAGACGGCTCTGACATCCGATTTATCTATTCCCATTCCAAAAGCATTGGTAGATACAATTACCTTTTTTTTGCCTTCCATAAAATCCTCCTCCACTTGTCTCCTGGTCTTCACATCCAGTCCTGCGTGGTAGAATGCCGACTGGATTCCCGCTTTTTGAAGCTTTAAATTTACTTCCCGCGTTTTCCTGCGATTGCGCACATAAACAATTTTGGTGTCCGGAATTTTTTTAACAAAGTAAATGAGGCGGTTGAGCCGGTCTTCTTCATCTAAAACAAAGAAACTGATGTTCTCTCTTTTAAAGGATTTGAGAAAAATGCGCGTTTCCTCCATTCTAAGCACATCGATAATATCGTTTCTAACCTGTTGTGTTGCTGTAGCGGTAAGTGCCATTACAGGTGACTCGGGAATGTGCTCCCTGATATCGGCAATTTGGAGATAAGAAGGCCGAAAATCAAACCCCCATTGAGAAATGCAGTGGGCCTCGTCGACTACCAACTGAGAAACTTTCATATCCCGGATGCGCGTAATTGCCAGGTCTGTATGCAGGCGTTCGGGAGATAAATACAAAAATCGGTAGTGTCCATTTACGCAATTGTTTAGCTCTCTGTCTATATCTCTCCTGTTCATTCCGGAATGGATGGCGACCGCCCGAATCTTGCGGGACTTCAATTGCTGTACCTGGTCGCGCATAAGTGCAATCAGTGGAGTGACAACCAGTGTAATTCCCTCCATTATCAACCCGGGCACCTGGTAGCAAATGGACTTCCCACCCCCTGTGGGTAACAAAGCCAGAGTGTCATTGCCTGCCAATACACTTTCTATAATTTCCTCCTGAAGCGGTCTGAAGGCATCGTATCCCCAATATTTCTTCAACACATCCAAAGGAGTCTCCATCAGCACAAAGTTTCTTGCAAATTTCAATCAAAACAGTTCAAAAAAAGATAAATCAAAGGTCAGGGGAGTCCCTATTGAATTTTGTACTGCATTATTATCGTTGATTTATTTCTAATCACGCAGGCCTTGCATAGCCGCCATTGAAATGACTGTTTCAGTAAAAAAGTTAAATACATTTTAAAATGAATCCGGAATCGAAAAAACAAAAGTAACGATTTTTGCATCGCCCTCCGGAAAATGCGAAAAGTGACTTTACTACAACTCGTCATTTTTTATTACAACCTGCAACCGCTGCGATTGGCGCGTCTTTGCCGGGATTGCCCCAGGCCTGTGTCCAGAAAGTGGTAAGAAACCGTCAGGACAGAAAAAATATACCCGTCATTGCCATCCCTGGATCCACGCGGACCGGGCAAATCCATCGGATCGGTTCCCAGGTATTCCCATCGGCGATCGCTCAGGGCTGCGGCCACCTCTCCGCGTTCTTCCAACATCAGCGACCGGGGCGCGTAATCCCCACTGACATCGTCCAGGTAGTCCGTAAATGTATGGCGGTATCCCACTTCAAATCCAAGGGTCAGAAATTCAGACAATGCCACTTTAAATCCGACACCAAAGGGAATCACAATTCCCTTTAAATCGTACTTTTCTCTTTCGGGAAAGGCCTCCAGCCCCTGTCCTTCAGTTCCAAGGGGTTGTAATTCGTGCCATTGCCCTAAATATTCAGCCTCAGGGTTAAACATAAACCCTCCAATGCCACCAAATATATAGGGAGACCAGGGGGATCTGAAATTGTAGGGCTCAAAGCCAATGATATTGAAATCGAGGCGCAGGGCCAATTCTGTAATATCAGATTGGAAGTGAAGATTGCGTATTCGCAAATCATCGTCCTCGGCATATCGGTCGGATCCGGAAATTCGACCGTGGGAAACCGACAGTCCCAAATTCAGGTATGGATTGAAGTGATATTTCCCAAAAAGCGTACCGTTCAAATGCATGTTGTTCACTATGTCCTTACCACTGTGAACACTCAGGTCACCGTTATAAGCAGTGGGGCCGAGCCCTACACCCACTTCAAAGTGCTGTGCACTGGAAAAGTGAGAACAAAAAACCATTGCGGCAATGAGAACGAAGGCAAAACCAGAAGCTGACCTAATCATAATTTCAATTTATAAATGAATGAGTAAAATTAAAAACTTTGTTTCATCTCACAAGTTAATAAAGATATAAATTTTAAACGGCACTGCACAGTTGAATATTGAATCGTTTTTTGTTGAATCATGATAAACTTGAATTTGGTCGTATACCCCAGCCCATTATTTAATAAATCCAGGCTCGAATAATTTTGAATTAATTTCCCTTTTACATCACAGAATGGAAGAACTCAACGTTAATAGCAGATATTTATAAAAACAGTCAACATGAGAATTTTAGCATTTCTATTTTTCATTTTCCCAACCGTCATTTTCGCCCAAACATCTGTTCCTCTGGACTGGTTTCATCTCTGTCCGGTGGAAGACGAATACCGGGGTCTGAATACGGCAGGGGCGTATGAACTTTTAGAGGGCCGTACCTCCCAAACTGTCATTGTAGCTGTGCTGGACAGCGGCATTGACATTGAACACGAAGATTTACAAGAAAACATATGGGTCAATCCCGGTGAGATAGCAGATACCGGAAGAGACGACGATGAAAATGGCTACACAGACGACATCAACGGATGGAACTTTATAGGTGGCCCGGAGGGTGATGTGATCTACGACAATTTAGAAATCACCAGACTTTACCGACATTTCAAGGAACAATACGGCCATCTCGATCCACTTAAGTTGACCAGAAGAAATCGCATGAAATACTCTGAGTATTTAACCTACAAGCGGGTGTATTACGAAAAGCGCGAAGAGGCTCAGGCCAATTACGAACAGATGAAGGAGTTTCGGGATCGCCTCGTTTTTGTCATGGACAAAGCCATGATGGCATTGGAAGACAAACCACTATCGGAAGAGAATCTGAGAAACATAGAAACGGATGGCAATATGGATCTCGAATTTGGAATCAGTGTTTTATTGAGCTTGCTTGAGGATTACGAACCGACAGACTTTGATGAATTCAGGGTCGAGATCATTGAGTCGCTGGACGGAGGTGTCAATCACTACAAAACCAGCTATAAGTACCATTACAATGTGGACTTTGACCCCCGACATATCGTAGGTGACAATTACGACGATCCCCGGGAGCGGTATTACGGCAACAACAATGTGGGTGGAACCTTTTCCAGGCACGGTACTCATGTTGCCGGAATTATCGGAGCCGTCCGCGGCAATGACATTGGAATGGACGGTGTGGCTGACAATGTACTTATTATGCCGGTCAGAACCGTTCCGAACGGGGACGAGCGCGACAAGGATGTTGCCAATGCCATCCGGTATGCCGTTGACAACGGTGCCAGCATCATCAACATGAGTTTTGGAAAGGGCTATTCGTGGGACAAAGGGGTGGTTGATGAGGCGGTCCGTTACGCTGAGAGAAATGATGTATTACTGGTTCACGCAGCTGGAAACAGTGCACAGAACAACGATCTCAATGACAACTTCCCCAATCCGGTGTACGATCGAAGGAGATTGTTCGGGCCGAAGGCAGCGAGAAATTGGATTGAAGTAGGTGCTTTGAGTTATGGTGATCCCCCGGCAAAAGTGGCCTCTTTTTCAAACTTTGGAAAAGAGACCGTTGATGTTTTTGCTCCGGGCAACTTTATATACTCTACAGTACCCAACAATGAATACGAAGACCTTCAAGGTACGAGTATGGCCGCTCCTATGGTAAGTGGACTGGCCGCTATTATCAGATCTTATTTTCCCGAACTCAGCGCCCGAGAAGTCAGAGAAATCATACTTGAGTCCGCCATCAGGGAAGATTCAGAAGTGTTCAGGCCGGGCACAAGAGATTTGGTTGCTTTTTCAGAATTGAGTACCACCGGTGGATATGTCAATGCTTACGAGGCGGTAAAACTGGCCATAGAAAAAACCAAGTAATGGTCCGGGATAGCTTAAAGAAAAAAATCCCCTACAGTCACTTTGGAGCTTTGGATATTCGAGTGGGGAGGATACTGGAAGCCAAAAAGTTTCCGGAGGCCCGCAGTCCCGCCTACAAGTTACTCATTGATTTTGGCCCACTCGGACAAAAAAAATCGAGTGCACAAATTACCCACACTTATTCGACCGATCAGCTCATAGGCAAAATGGTGGTAGCTGTAATTAATTTTCCCGACAAGCAAATTGCAAATACCATCAGTGAGTGTCTTGTCTTGGGGGCTGTTGGCGATGACGAAAATGTATTTTTGCTTCAACCGGATCACGGAGCAAAGGAGGGGTATAAAATAGGATAGCGACTTCTCAATGAAAAGACTTGCAATAATATTTTTCCCACTTTTGTAAAAATATTAATATTTACAGTTATATTTGCTTATTAACTTCTATTTAATATGAGATTAGAGACCTTAAAAAAATACTTTTTAAGGAGGTTAGAAAAGCAATTGTCTCCTAAGCTCACCTACCACGGCATACACCACACCATAGACGTAATAAAGGTGTGTGAGGAATACATCGATCGACTTAATATCGAGGGTGAAGATGCGGAATTGTTGCTGGTCGGCGCCATTTTACACGATTCAGGTTTTCTGGCCACCTACCAAAAACACGAAGAAAAAGGGGTGGAGATTGCACGAGAATCCCTTCCCTATTTTGGATACAACAATAAAGAATTAAAAGTGGTGGAAGGCCTCATCCTCGCCACAAAAGTACCGCAGCAACCCAGCACTGATCTGGAAAAAATAATCTGCGATGCGGATTTGGACTACCTCGGAAGAAAAGACTTCTACCCCATCGGCGAGTCGCTGTTTACCGAGCTGAAACACTTCGTCAATTTGACAGACCGAGACCAGTGGAATAAAATTCAAATCAAATTTTTATCCGGTCACCATTATCATACAGAATGGGCAAGAGAAGTGAGGGCTCCGGTCAAAGCCAATTACCTGGAGGAAATTAAAGCACTGGTTTAGCCATGAGACCTTCTTAAAGAGTTGTAGCCAACTTTATAAATCAAGGTCACCAATAGCATTAATTACCGAAAGTCGACAAGATTTTTATACCTTCTCAATTCGTCATTCAGAGTCGTTATTCTCCCGATCAACACCTCGATAATATCGCTCATCAATTCTGGTTTTTCATACAGAAGGTCCATAAAGTATTCCCTCCCTATGCGGTAGGCAATGACTTCGGTTCGCGCCCTTACAGAGGCCGTTCTTCGAATGGGAGCGAGTATGGCCAACTCTCCAACAATTTCGTTTTCACCGAGGACCGCGAGTATACTTCCGTCGTGGTGGACCTCCACCACTCCACTCTTAACAATATACATATCTTCGGCTATATCGCCTTTCTTTATAAACTCCTCCCCGGCCTCAAACTCTTCAGTATCCATAATTCTTGCCACATCGAGCAAAGACGCCTCCGGTAAGTTTTCGAAAACAGAAACAGATTTCAGGGAAAATACCTTATCGACAAAAAATTCCATGATCTTAAATTTTGCGTTCCAATTCCTGAGTGATTGCCTCTGACTGCAAATTCCTCAGTTTTTTAATTATATCCGAATCCATGCTTAATTTGTTTTGTCTGCAACACCTGACAGCGAGTGCAATGGTCCATTCACTGACCGCAACTCTCTGTTTTTTCATTATCTCATTCAAAAAATTTCCAGGCGCCGCCCCATCATCCGACAAATTATCGGATTCCACAGCACTCAATTTGTATTCGAGCACCGGAATAACCATTTTGCAGTGTTTTATCTTAATTTCATTTTCCAGCAATTCGAGAACATTGCCTCTCAGGAAAGAATCCCGACCTCTCAGATTATCCAAAGCCTTTTGTATCAAGTGTTTGTCGTAAATCAAACCCAGCAGTCTCAATACTCTACCTTTCATTTGCTTCATTTCGTCTTTTATGGCAGATAAGAGATGTGTATCTCCGGACTCTTCAGTCTTTATTTTTGCATGCATCTTCAGCAGATCAAAAACCTCGGATTCAAACTTAAGCAAATCTTCTATTTCACTGATCCTGTCTTTACCCGAAGTAAAGGAGCTGTTTCGAAATGCTCCGTAAATAGCCACTGTCCTGAATTCAAAGTCCCGGTGCAAAATATACTCAAAAAGCAGGTTTCCCGTCTCCTCTGATTTAATTCTGGTCAGCAATTTTACAAAGCGCAGCAAATCATTTTTCGGGTAAAGTTTCTCCAATTCCACCTTTACCGGTGGGAGCGCCAATGGGCCAAAGCCTTCTATAGCGCGTGCTGTACGCCTCGAAACATCGGCATCGCGGTATTTTTTTATCAATTCCGGAATCAGGCGAACATTCGGAACATTGGCACAAGCGAGAATGGCCTCCCGACGAACTCCTTTGTCTTCATCGTGAATCAGCGTAACCAGAGGATGGTAGTAATCCTCCCGCCCCATCAGTCCAACTATCCGAGCTGCCGAGAGGCGTTGTTCGGGCTCTTCCGCTTCTATGAGATCCAGAAATAGTCTTCCGTATTGAATGGCTCCGTACAAACCGGAATATTTTAGTACCGCTGCCAGGTGATACTCCCTCCTTTTTCCCCGGTTGGCACGGATAATATCGTCCATCACTTCCAGACAATCCTCCTGGCTGTGTTTACAATAGATAAAGGAAGCCCTTTTGCAAATGGCGTCGTTGGGATGGTCCATGAGTTCGATCAAATAAGGCCAGAACAGTTCTGAGGGAAACTCATCGACCACAGACATGGTCTCGTACAGGATCATCTCCCTGTTGCTTTTCAGCAAATGAATCAAAATTTCGTTTCGCTGATTATAGGGCATTTGATTCCCGAGTAGTTTTATCCGATACAACAGGGTTACAGGATCGGTTTGATCCAATTTGGCATTCGAGAGCACCTCCATTTCCTCCACCGTCAACTGTATATTGCTGCTGGTCAGCAAGCGGTTTTTTAACAGGTGATGGACTTTTTCCCTGTACCTGGAGGACAACAGGTATCCCACCCCAATCCAACAGGCTGCCGATGCGGTAAGAAAAACAATGATCAGGTTCAATTGAAATACGTTCATCCATATCAAACCGACCATGATCAAACCGGCGATGGCCATTCCTATGGGCTCCATATACCCCTTGGCTATGGTGTGTCCCTCCAGCCGCTGGTGTTTTTTCAAGGGCTGGAACAACACAAAAAATGAAGGCAGGTAAATGGAGGTCCTGAATACTTCATCCATCAACATGATCAGCCCAAAAACCCAGAGGAAAAAAATGAGTGGATCGGGGACCAGGAACTGACCAACCAGGCCAGCAAAAGCCAATACGCCAATGGTAATCGGAAACAACAGGATGATAATACCGATTTTCATATTGTTGAAAATCCGACTGTACAGCAGCACTTTAATCAAGAGGTTGATTCCCTTTCCGATACCAAAAAACAATCCGAAGAAGAATGCGAGTTCTTCTATATTGCTGAAGTGCACCTCCACCCTGTTCAAAAAAGAATAGTGAACCAGGTAATAGACAAGAGCGGAAAACATGGCAAAATAACCGGTAATGCGCAGGTACTTGTCCTTGATCCCCGGGATTAACTTTTTCAATCCCCGAACCAATCCATTCCCGGATCGAAGTTTGTGACTGTGACTGCCGTGATGATGTTCAACATCCAGGGCCTTTTTATTAATCCGGGACAATTGAAACAAAAAGAAAAATGAGATACCGAAAGAGGCAGCCGCAAAAAATAGTAAGTCTGAGAGAGACGCCAGGGAAACAATAAACGGAGTGACCAGATACCCTCCCATTTTGGCTACAGACTCACCGGTGGACAACAGACCAAACAAGCGTTTGCTTTGTCTGACATCGTAAATCAAAGCTGCAGCACCCCAGAACTCCAGGTTAATCAATTGATAAAGGGCCAGATACAAGGCGTACAGCAGAGCGAGCAAAAACAAAGTGTCGCCCCACATGGTCAATCCCCTGGCCAGAAGTGTCCATGAAATACAAAACAACAAAACTCCCGCAAACAACTGGACCGAGTGAACGCGACTCTCGAGATAGGCGTACAATCTGCCAAACAACAACACCATAATTCCACCGAAGAGGTATATCCACGGCAGTAGTTCAATCCCGTGTAGGTTAATCAAGAGCACATTGATGGCCGTAAATGAAAAGGCAATTCCCAGGGAATTGAAGAAGGAATGTCCAAGCATCTGAGCAAAAGTGGGCCACTCAGAGGGTTCGACTTTTAGCAGTTTCAGAAGGGTCGAGCTATTAACCAAAACATTATTTATTAAACAATTTTCCGCACTTTACTCACTGATTTAAAAGCAGAGACCATTACCATATCTGAACCTTTCTGACGGCTTCCTCTCCCAGGTGTTGATTAATGCTTTCAGCAAGTGTATTTTTATTGGCATTCAATTCTGATTTCAGAGAAGCAGAGTCAACGTAAATGTTTAGCGTTCCTCCCTTAAAGTACAACTTTTTGGTTTGCTCTGCTATCATGCTGCCCATGGTTTCCATCCACCACTTTCGAATTTTGTATTCATTGTATGCAGGGGCAATTTGTTTGTTAGTAGATATCTTTTTTAAAACCTCGCCAAGCCTGTATTGATTTTTACCCTTTTCCATGTCCTAAAATATTTCCAATTCCAATTATTATCTTTCTTTCTCTCGCTAAAAGTCAGCCATTTTTTATCCAACTAAAAAATTTCTGCAACAAAAACACCAGATAAAATCGGCTTTATTTAAACGCTTATAAATCACTCCTTTACAACAGATTCAGAGGTGTTTAGTCCGTGACCTCAAGTACCTTTCCCTTATCGATCGAAAAGATAGTAAACTTTTCATTCATGCCCGCAACCGACTGCCTCAATCTTTTAATATTGGTATCGGTAATAAATATTTGACCTTCGGTCTGTTCCTTTGTCACCCTCAGAAATGCACCTGCCCTTTTCTCGTCCAGTCGATCAAATAAATCATCGATCAGAAAAACAGGTTGTTTTTGGGTGTGAGAGACTATCAGGCGGTGCAATGCCAACTTCAGTGAAAGAACACCCGATTTTAGCTGACCCTGTGAAGCCACGTCTCTCAACTTCTCGGCCAGGAGGCTCATGGCCAAATCATCCTTGTGCAAACCCACATGCGACCGCCCCATTACTCTGTCCCTTTCGCGGTTTTTTCTTACCAGATCGAGGTAATCCCCACCTGCCAATTGGGACTGATACTCCAGTGAAATTTCTTCCTTTCCACCCGAAATTTCCCTGTAAAACTCATTAAAATAAGACCCCAGTTCTGCCGTATACTCCGTCCTGAGTTGAAACAATGCACGGGCATACGGTGCTATTCGCTCGTCAAAAGTATCCATCATTCGGGTCTCAAACTGACCGTTTTTCAGCGATTCCTTCAAATAAGCATTTCTCTGACGGAGCAATTTCCTGTAAACCAGCAAATGGTCCAGATACCTTTTATCTATCTGAGAAAACCCCAGGTCGAGAACCCTCCTCCTTTCCCGGCTCCCCGCCAAAAGATTGTCAATGTCTTGCGGAATCATACTGACTACCGGGAATTTACCGATGTAATCGCTCAGCTTTTTCACCTTTTCTCCATCAATTTCAATGGTCTTACCCTTCCCTGGTTGATATTTGACGGCCAGTTCGTACGCTTCCCCTTCAATGTAAAATCCACCCTCAAGCCTGAAGAAATCAGTACCCTTTTTAACATAAGAACGATCGGTGCTGGATACCAATCCCCTGGTTACAGTCAAAAAGTGAATGGCATCCAGAACCGAAGTTTTTCCGGCTCCATTGGGTCCACCAATACCCACTATACGGTGAGAAAAACTCAATTCTTCCGAATGGTAATTTCTGAATTGAACCAACTTGAGTCTTTTAAACTGCACAGTGCTTTTGGATTTTCCCACTAAGGTAATACCTTTTGCCAATCGAAGCTCTCAAATTTGGGCTTTTTTATATACTAAAATAAGTCCCCCCCCCGGCAATCTCTGCAAAAAACAAAAAACCAAATAAGCCAAATCCATCTTGTACTATTTTTAAAAATAACTCTCCGCGCTCAAAAGATATACGATTGTTTATTAGCTTTGTGCTTTGATAAACTCAAGCCTTTATTTGAGGTGAAAAGCGTATAGAAAACATAAGCAGATCAGGCGTGCAGCCAATAAGTAATACATAGCTCCTGCCGCCCGGAACTAAAATTCACTGGACGATCGCTTAATCACAAACAACTTATACATGGCCAATAAAACAGCAAGTAAAAAAAGTACGGCAAAAAAAACCGCATACGACAAAAAAACTTATTTACTCTGGTACGAAAACATGCTCCGCATCAGGAGATTTGAAGAGCGGGCACTGATGATGTACGGACAACAAAAGATTCGGGGTTTTTGCCATGTTTACATCGGACAGGAAGCCATTGCGGGTGGAATGATGACCGCAATCAGACCTGAAGATGCTGTAATTACCGGATATAGGCAACACGGAATCGCCATCGCAAGAGGTATGGACACCCATGCATGCATGGCAGAGTTGTTCGGAAAAATAGATGGATGCAACAAAGGCAAAGGTGGGTCCATGCACTTTTTCAGTAAAAAACACCGATATTTTGGAGGAAACGGAATCGTCGGTGCTCAGATCCCCATTGGCACCGGAATTGGTCTGGCCGAACAGTACAAAGGTACAGACAACATCAGCGTTACCATGTTTGGTGACGGAGCCGCCAGACAAGGGTCGCTTTTCGAATCGTTCAATATGGCCATGACCTGGAAACTACCCGTTCTATATATATGCGAGAACAACCACTACGCCATGGGAACATCGGTAAAGAGAACGAGCAATGTCACCGACATTTATAAAATCGGCAGTGCTTTTGATATGCCTTCTGAGCCAGTAGACGGTATGGATCCCGAAAAAGTGCACGAAGCACTTGAAAAAGCTGCAAAACACGTGCGTTCTGGGAAAGGCCCGTACTTCCTCGAAATTAAAACCTACCGATATAAGGGGCATTCCGTTTCAGATCCGGCCAACTACCGATCCAAAGATGAACTGAAAGAGTATCAGGATAAAGATCCAGTCAAAGTGCTGGAATCCCGGATTCTCGATAATAAAGTGGCCAGTGAAGAAGAAATATCAAAAATCAAAAAAGCCATCAAAGAGGAAATCAATGAGGCCGTAAAGTTTGCCGAGGAGTCAGAGTACCCGCCGGCAGAGGAGTTGTACACCGACAATTACCTCCAGGAAGACTACCCGTTTATCAACTTTTGATAACCGTAGTTCATTTAATCCGATCCAAAAAAGATAATTTTTATTAATCAGTTTACGAATAGCGCAAATATGTCTATCTTTGCGCGAATTTTATTAAATCAATACAATGGCAAGAAGGAGAAAAGACAAGAAGAAAGAAGAAACACTGGTCGATATAGTTGAAGCCAGAGAATCGGCAGTGGATTGGTTGGAGCGCAATCAAAACCTGGTTTTGGGAGTGGTAATCGGTTTGGTTGTCATAATCGGTGGATGGTTCGCCTATAAAAACATGTACCAGATACCCAGAAATATCGATGCCAAAGAACAAATGTTTCAGGCTCAATTTCAATTCGAACGGGATTCCTTTGCCCTGGCACTTGAAAATCCTGGGGCCGGCTATCCGGGATTTTTGGGAATCATCGATCAATACAGTGGCACCAATGCGGCCAATTTGGCTCACTATTACGCTGGAGTATCCTACCTCAATCTGGGCAGATATCCGGACGCTGTTGATCACCTTCGAAAGTTCAGTTCAACCGACGATCTCACTGCCATCATGAAACACGGTACACTGGGGGACGCCTACGCTGAACTCGGCGATATGGACAATGCCATCAGTCACTACAGAAGGGCAGTTAGAGCAGGTGACAACTCTTTTCTTACGCCTTACTATATGAATAAACACGGGCTGGCACTCATCAATCAGGGAAAAACAGATGAAGCCATAGAAGTTTTTAAGAATATTAAGCGGGATTATCCCAATTCTTCAGAAAGCAATAGCGCCGATAAGTACATCGCAATGGCCAAAGCAAAGTAATACCAAAGGCAGTTCTCACAGAGGCTGCCTTTTTTAATCCCCCATATTATGCCTGCTAAAAAGAAGACCAATCTCTCCGAGCTCAAATCCATCCAGCTGGAAAAACCCGAAGACCTCAAAGTCGGTATCGTCGTAGCCAACTGGAACGAGGAAATCACCGGTACCCTCCTCAAAGGTTGCCTCCAAACACTGGAACACTACGGTCTGAAACTTTCCAATATCAAAAGGGTTGAAGTACCCGGGTCCTTCGAGTTGCCCATGGGTGCAAAAAGTTTGCTGACCCGGGAAAAATGGGATGCCATCATCTGTCTCGGTTGTGTCATAAAAGGGGAAACTCCCCATAACCAATACATCAATTCTGCGGTATCCAGTGGATTGATGAACCTCAGCCTGGCCAGCAACACCCCCTGCATTTTTGGTGTCCTGACGCCTCTCAACATGGAACAGGCTCTGGAAAGAGCCGGGGGAAAACACGGCAACAAAGGGGTAGAAGCCGCCATAGCTGCACTGGAAATGATCGCACTGGACCAACAACTGGACAACAAGTCCCGGTCTATCGGCTTCATGAAATAATCTCTTTCATTTTTGGATTCATTGTTGGTGCACTGACAATAATTTACCATATTTGTCATCGCGTTGGAGGTCATTTCTGATTCACATATGGAATGATCCGATATAAAAGTTGGGTCTCCGTTTTAATAGGAGGCTTTGACAGACTTGATAGATAACCCTTTTTCTGCACCAAAAAATATACCTCATGAAACTAACCACTATTCAAACCGGCTATTTCAAATTGGACGGGGGAGCCATGTTTGGCGTGGTACCCAAGACTTTGTGGAACCGCCTCAATCCCGCAGATGAGAACAACCTCTGTACCTGGTCCATGCGGTGCTTACTCATCGAGACCGGTGAGAGGAAAATCCTGGTCGATACGGGAATTGGCAATAAACAGGATGAAAAATTCATGTCGCATTTTCAGCCACACGGTCCCTACAGTTTGTTGGGATCTCTCAAAGAAGCCGGGCTTAAAAAAGAGGACATAACCGATGTTTTTCTGACCCATCTGCATTTTGATCACGTGGGAGGTGCCGTGACCAAAGGGAATGACGGTCAATTGTACCCGACCTTCCCCAATGCCACTTATTGGAGCAATAAAAGACACTATAAATGGGCTCTGGAACCCAATGCCCGCGAAAAGGCTTCCTTTCTCAAGGAAAATTTTGTTCCTCTGATGGATCATTCCAAACTGGAATTTCTCGATTTAAACAAAGGGGATGAATGGATCCCGGGCATAGGTGTACATACGGCAAAAGGTCATACCGAAGATATGATGTTTCTCGAATTGGACTACCGTGGGAAAAAATTATACTATTGCGCGGACCTCATACCTTCAGCTGCTCATATTCGCATGCCCTACGTACTGGCTTACGATGTCAGACCGCTGGAAACCCTGAAGGAGAAGGCCTTTTTACTGCCAAAAGCCCTCTCTGAAGATGCTGTTCTGTATTTTGAACACGATCGGGAAATTGAGTGCTGCTCCCTGACAAAAGACAAAAGGGGTCGAATTATCATGGACAAAACCATGAAGTTGCAGGACATTTAAAGGCTCTGCCAACTGAGTTGTTAATTGTGGAAAAAACAGAATAGACTTATCCACCGATTTGTGAATAATCAGGTATTCCCTTGATTTTCAATCAACTTTATTTTCAACAACTTTAGAAAATTTGTGGAAAAGTCTGAGGGTATTGTGGATAAGTGCTCTTACTCATCGGGATAGTGACCATTTTTTTTTCGTACACTTTGCGTGCTTTGCATCTCCCTGCCAACCAGTTGCCGTGCCCCCCACCAATGGGGGTAAGACAAATAATTGGTGAATTGGTGGGGGCAGGTGCGGTAAAAAAAACAAGTTCCAAAAAAATGAA
>SKYC01000147.1 GCA_007128085.1 Saprospiraceae bacterium
ATATTGACCGGAGGGCAAATCGGGAGGTAAATCAATTGAATTTCCATTCACTATCCCCTCGGCCAATCGATGGCCCAAAAGGCTGAAAATGGTGTATTGATAATGGGAATTGGTGTTTTGGGTCAAAGATTCAATGGTGAGCTGTCCTCTGCTGGGATTGGGACTTATGGAGAATTGTCCCGAAGCTACAGGTGTTATGGTGTTGGTAGGATCATCACCGTATCGCGTCCGTGTTCCCTGATTGTCGGTAAATTCGAGATCGAGGTCTTCACCGTTGCAATTATAGAAATGGAGTCCGATATGATCAGGAGATATGATGAATTCACTCATTGCTACATAGCGTTTAAATCTAAATGCCATGAGGGTATCGCCCGGGTTTAGACTATCGCAACCTGCAGAATTCCAAATTGTACGCATAACTCCTTCATGCGTATGATTAAAGTTAAAATAGTCAAGTCTGATATCGATGTCTTTATTAAAATATTCAATATCAATATACTCCAGTTCATCTGTCTCCCATTGAATGGAAAACTGATAGGCTATCATGTTTTCAAATCGCTCAACTATCAATGCTCCAATAACTTCGTTTTGAGTCCCCGGGACTTCTTCTACCTGAATGCTAAGTTGAACTGTTTCTTCTGATTGTGCATGCAGGCACCAACCAAATCCCACGAAAAGAATGGCCAATAATAAAGATTGCTTCATCATCTGTTTAAATTTTATTCCCTCCGTATGGTTGTCGACGTGAATATTAAAAGTAAAACTTTTGGTCTTTCACTGTCTACCACCGTCAAGGATTGATTGATTAAACTTATAAAAAAGGCTAAAATAGTAAAATTATGGCAAAATAAAAATCATTTATTCAATTTTATTTTGTGTGCCTGCGCCAAGCCTTGGACATATAGTAGCTGAAAAGGCAAAAATAGCAGGAATTCTTATGGTGACTTTCCCCTTCCAGATGGTTCATGTGGTTAAACGTAAAAACCAAATGACCTCATGAATTAGCCTTCAGATCACCGCACTATTTAAAAACATGTCTTGATCGGTATAAAAATGGGCCTTGAGAAGATATATCTCCAGAGATTGTTCAATTTTTACCCTTACTTTGGTACAACTATTTAGAAATTTTACCCTTACTTTAGTACAACAATTCTATAAAATTACCCTTACTTTAATACATAAAATACAAAAATTTACCCTAACTTTGTGCAATGATAGAAAGAGAGGCACTTGTGGAGCTTGAAAAATGGAAAGCATCAGAAGTTAGAAAACCTCTGGTATTGAGGGGTGCAAGACAAGTGGGAAAAACAACTTTGGTCAATCAATTTTCTCAGAATTATGGACATTTTTTGTACCTCAATCTTGAGCTTACAAACGATACAAGACCATTTAAACAAATCAAAGAGGTACGAGAACTGATTCCGGCCTTGTTTTTCTTAAAGGACATCCCTTTTTCTAAGAGGGAAGAAACCCTTCTTTTTATAGACGAGATACAGGAAGTACCAGAATCTTTTAATCTTCTGAGGTACTTTTATGAGTTTTACCCGGAAATACATGTAATTGCAGCCGGGTCTTTGTTGGATATCCTCCTGAATAAGAAGGGAAATTTTCCGGTTGGAAGAGTCTCTTTTTTAGTAATCAGGCCTTTGTCCTTCATGGAATTTTTAAAGGCTCAGGGTGAAGAGGAGAGTCTAAAAGAGTTTCATCAGATACCCCTCAATGATTATGCCCTTTATAAATTATTGAAAAAATTTCATGAGTATGCAATGATTGGTGGAATGCCGGAGATTGTTCAGAATTATATTCATCAAAGAGATCCGCTGATTCTTCAAAGTATTTACGACGCACTTTTAGCAACCTACCTAGATGATGTGGAGAAGTATGCTGTCAGTGATTCGCAGGCAAGGGTCTTAAGACACGTTATTTCTACGGTTTTTTCAGAAGCGGGGAGGAGAATTAAATTTACCGGCTTTGGAAATTCAAATTATCGGTCACGTGAAATAGGAGAAGCACTGAGAATACTGGAAAAGATTTTTTTAATAGAGTTAATTTATCCCACGACCTCTCCAAAAATCCCAATTATTCCCAATAAGAGAAGATCCCCGCGTTTGCGGGTTTTTGATACCGGATTGGTAAACCATTCTCTTGGCATTCAAAAAAGCATGTTGGGAATTGCAGACTTACATGAAACTTATCAGGGAATTCTAATCGAACACCTTGTAGGTCAGGAATTAATTGCACACCAATTCCAGGTACTTGCAAAAACCAACTTTTGGACCAGGGAAAAGAAAAGCTCAGATGCAGAAGTTGACTATTTGGTTCAATACCGGGATAAGCTGGTTCCTGTAGAAGTTAAATCAGGTAAATCCGGCAAACTTAAGTCACTACATATGTTCATGGATTTAGCACCGCATGATTTGGCAGTACGGTTTTATTCGGGCTCTGTTAAAATTGATCATTTAAAAACCGCGTCAGGCAAAAAATTCAAATTGCTCAATTTGCCTTATTTTACAGGAACCCTTCTGGCTGGCTATTTGAAATGGATGGATGAGGAGGGTTGAAAAAACAGGCTGAAAAAACCCTCCCTCACCTCTCAAATAAAATCTGTCTTCTATTATATGTTGTTTTTAATGGTTTTAATAAAGCTATTTGTGACCTTTTTTATTTTCAAATATTTTTCTGACTTCTCATTGGTTGGCTCTTTTAGGTATAAAGCCCTGTTTATTTCAAGCATTATTGCCTGTACGTTTTTGTTTCTGTTATAATGCTCTAATGGTACTATTGAGCCTTTGTATGGCCAGTCAATTCCCAAGGTGTACCCTGCGTTATCAAAGAATGATTTAGACAAATCAATTAAATATTTTGGGGTATGGAAGGAATCAGTGCCAATATTAAAATCAGGTCGTCTTGGACTTTGGTCAAGGTCTCTCTTTAATGGTTTACTTGGAAAAGAATGGCAATCAAGAATCAAAGCCTTTCCAAAATGATTCAATTGGTTATTTACTGCTTCGCTGAGTTTTTTGTGATGCGGCCAATAGAAATCATTTAGTACACTCCTTTTGAGATTTGGTGTGACTTTCCTTATAACTTTTCCATCATCACTTTTTTCGTACAGAACGCCCATTCCGAATTGAGACATTATTTCTTGTGTATCATCCGTAAATCTCTCGGGGTCGCAAAATATTCTAGAGAATTCAGCCTTTATCATTTCATCCTCATGGGAATAAAAAAGGTCATCAGTATACCAATCCGTCAATTTTAGCATTTCCTTGGTTAAGAAATTTCCATCAACAATAAAGCCGTCCATTAATGGTATATTGGTTGATGAATGAGGTATATGAAGGATAATTTTTTGTTCCAAAATGGCTTTTTTTGTAGCTTCTAAAATAGCTTATAAGGGCTTTTTTTTGATTCGTTACGTATTTTATTGTCTTTTGAATCACTAATTTAATTATTTCAAATATCTGTTTCAGCCATGTGTGGTTCTCTCCTTACTTTAGTAAAAAGTGCATAAAATCCTATTCTTGATGATTCCTTTCTGGAATTATTTCCGAAAACCTACCCTCCCTCCAAATACTCCCCAAAGAAAAAGAAATAAAAAGCCGCTACCCGGTGTTTACAAAAAGCACCCCTTACCTCTCCGATTCTGCGTCCCGATTGATAAACCGATCCGTTGTCGCGAATCTCACCGATGACTCTTCCTCCCTGATATACCCGGCCGTTGGACCGAACTTCACCGACGACCCGGCCTCCGGAATAGACTCGACCACTGTCGTTAATTCGGCCTATGCGCCTGCCTTGAGCGTAGATATTGCCATTGTCTCTGAAATCGCCCACGGATCGGCCACCGACATAGAGTCGCCCGTTGTCGCGTATTTCCCCGATTTTCCGGCCGGAGTAATAAAGGCTTTGTGCATTCAAATCGAGGGCTATAAACAGGAAAGCGAAGGAGAGGAGAAGGAGCGTTTTCATGTTAATCGATATTTATTGTAGAATTGAAGCTTGAAAAACTTTGGAAAACCAGCCCACTAACTTCCCTCCTCCAACCACTTCATCCAAATCTTTTGGTCAACAATCGGAATGCCATTCTGTCGGCAGATATTCATAGTGTGGCCGGTACCTCCAGACATGGGTTTGCTGAGGTCGTCGTAGAAAATGCCGAAGGTAGCTGGGGGGATGGTTACCGTGCCAATG
>SKYC01000029.1 GCA_007128085.1 Saprospiraceae bacterium
ATAGAAAAAACGGCTGAATTGAAATTAAAGTAGAATGTACTATTCAGCAGAAAATAAGAGGGTTATGATCTGTATTTACTCTTGTACTTCTTTATAGCCCTGCACCAAAAGAGAAACCTCATTGTTGAGCATTTCAATAAACCCTTTGTCCACTTTGAATTTAAATTGGGTGGAAGGGGTGGTCTTCACTCTTACCACACCGTTTGTCAAAGAACTTACGATGGGAGCGTGATTGTTGAGCAGCTCAAAAGACCCTGCACTTCCGGGAACTTTAACAGAGGTAACTACACCGCTGAAAATTTCCTTATCTGGTGACAATATGGTTAACTTCATGGGTTAAAATTTTTACAGTGACGCCAACAACTTATCTCCGGCTTCAATAACTTCATCAATGGAACCCTTCAGGTTAAAAGCCGCTTCCGGGTATTTATCCAGTTTCCCGTCGATGATCATGTTAAATCCGCGAATGGTTTCCTCTATAGGAACGAGCACACCCGGAAGGCCTGTAAATTGTTCGGCCACGTGGAATGGTTGAGATAAAAATCTCTGTACTCTTCTCGCTCTGTGGACAACCTGCTTGTCTTCTTCCGAAAGTTCTTCCATACCCAGGATAGCGATAATATCCTGAAGTTCGTTGTATCGCTGAAGGATGTTTTTGACTCTTTCCGCAGTGTCGTAGTGCTCTCTTCCAATAATTGAGGGTTCCAGAATTCTCGAAGTGGAATCCAGTGGATCCACTGCGGGATAAATACCCAGGGAGGCAATTTTACGACTCAATACCGTGGTGGCATCAAGGTGTGCAAAAGTAGTTGCCGGTGCCGGGTCGGTAAGGTCATCCGCGGGAACATATACGGCCTGTACCGAGGTAATAGACCCCCTTTTAGTAGAGGTGATTCTCTCCTGCATGGCTCCCATTTCAGAGGCCAGAGTCGGCTGATATCCAACGGCAGATGGCATCCGTCCCAGCAGTGCCGATACCTCAGACCCTGCTTGGGTAAATCGGAAGATGTTGTCGATAAAAAAGAGGATATCTTTTCCGCCGTTTGGATCGCTCATGTCACCATCGCGGTAATACTCAGCCACGGAAAGCCCGGAAAGAGCCACTCTTTGACGCGCACCGGGGGGTTCGTTCATTTGTCCGAAAACAAAAGTCGCTTTTGAGTCTTTCAGTTTTTCTTTATCTACTTTGGACAGATCCCATCCACCAGCTTCCATCGACTCCATAAATTCGGGGCCGTAGTTTATGATACCGGCTTCGAGCATCTCTCTCAAAAGATCGTTTCCTTCCCGGGTTCTTTCTCCTACACCTGCAAAAACCGAAATTCCTTCGTACCCCTTCGCGATATTGTTAATCAGCTCCTGGATCAAAACGGTTTTACCCACACCGGCACCTCCGAAGAGTCCGATTTTTCCACCCTTTTGGTAGGGCTCAATCAGGTCAATGACCTTAATACCGGTATAGAGGACCTCCGTTTCAGTAGAAAGGTTTTCGTACAAGGGAGGCTTTTGGTGAATGGAATAGGCATTTTTGCCTTTTTCTACCTTGCCAATACCGTCAATGGTTTCTCCAACGACATTGAACAGTCGGCCTTTTATTTCATCTCCGGTAGGCATGCTGATGGGCTCGCCCAAATCGACTACCTCATCACCCCTTACCAGGCCATCGGTCGAGTCCATTGCTACAGAACGGACAATGTCTTCACCCAGGTGTTGCTGAACCTCGAGGATCAGGTCTTCTTTACCCTCTCTCCTCACAGCAAGAGCATTGTAAATGTCCGGGGAACTGTTTCCATCTCCGGAAAAACTAACGTCCACAACGGGACCAATGATTTGAATAATTTTGCCAGTTACTGCCATATTGTTTCTGTATTCTATTTGCTTTTTAAAAAACGCTGCAAAGATAAATGAATATTTTTTTGTTGCAAGTTAAATGGGTAACTTTCGGTGAGATATTGCACTGTTTTGAAACTTGGTTTATAAAGTGGATGCACTTCCCGATTTATCCTGGGTATAACAGCTGTGGTTTTTATTACCCTTTATTATTGGAATTGCCACCATTAGATTGTGGTTTGCATAATCGTCTTATTCATTTGTAAAGAGGAAAATGGGTGGTTGCTTCAACGATCTTTGAGGTGATAAGAGATTGAAAGCAGTCGGCAAGTTTACTCAAATAGTGGCTTCCATCGACCTCGGGATTTGTCCCGGCCTATTTTATCAAATCAGAAGGATTTAAATGGTAGCCATTGAATTCAACCTGCTGCGACCCTCTTTTGTCGCCCGGTATTTAAAAAAAATAAGTTCTCGGCCGGATAATTAAACCTAAGGTTGTAAATTTGCTTTAACAGTATGAAATTGAAAAAATGGGATATAGGTGCTTTTGATTTCGCGCAGGCAATTTTACGAAAGGAATAAAATTTAACTAAATGAAGAAGTTTTATTATTCAGATGGCAAAGAACAATTTGGACCTTTTACGCTGGACGAATTGAAAGAAAAAGGTATTACCGCGGATACATTGGTTTGGTACCAGGGATTGGAAGCATGGATGCCTGCAGCGAAGGCCCCTTATCTCAAAGAAGTTTTCGGCTTCTCGCCTCCGGCAGTGATGAATATAGACGAGGATAAGGTGGCAGAAGAGCGCGCGAGGGTACAACCCCCCGAACTCTCTACTGAGACGGTGGATTCATCCAGTGGAGAAGTTAATTACAAGGATACTTCCATGCCGCGATTATGGCTTATAGAGTCCATTTTGGTAACTCTTTTTTGCTGTCTTCCTTTCGGTATAGCGGGTATTATTTACGCTTCACAAATTGAGAGTAGATACAATGCTGGAGATAAGGAGGGTGCTCGAGAATTGTCCAGGAAGGCCGGGCAGTGGACCAAAACTGGATTTATTACCGGTCTTATCTTTATCTCGGTATATTTATTATACAGTTCTTACAACTTAATCAACTTATATAATTAGCAAGGGGCTTGTATAATTAAATGAGTAGTCTTCTGCATCCATTTTCTTCAGCAAAAAAGAGTGAATGTGTTTTTAGACTATTTGAAGCGACCCTGTTTTTTACAGCACCCGTGAAAGGGTGTCTTTTATTTTGAAGAGCTATAAGTTAAATCAGATGATGCGGAATGTGCTTATTGGATTGGCTGTGCTGTTGTTTCTTTTTTACGCCTATTGGATTGCAATGAACGATCCTGCTGAGAGCATCAGTTTTAGTTGTCCGGTATTCGCGTTTACGGGCCTGGAGTGCGCAGGTTGCGGTAGTCAACGGGCCTTTCACGACCTGATGAATGGTCGCTTGAGTGATGCGATCAGTCAAAACGCTTTGCTGTTTTTACTGATGCCTTATGCGGTCATGGGTATGGTGCTTAGATTCAAACCCTTTAGGGAAAAATACGAAAAGCTCTACATCCGTTTGTTCGGGAGTCGCGCAGCCTGGATTCTTTTGTTCCTCGTTCTAGCGTGGACATTGTACAGAAATTTATACCTTCACATTTTTAATCATTGATTTCCGGATTTGGGTTCTACATATCATATCAAAGTACAGGAGTTTGAAGGGCCATTTGACCTTATTCTTTATTTCATCAGGAGAGATGAATTGGATATCAATGATATACCCATAGCAAAAATCACCGATGATTTTCTGAAGTACATTCGGGCCATGGAAGAGTTGGATATTGACCTGGCCAGTGAGTTTATTCTCGTCGCTGCGACACTGGTGAAAATAAAATCAAAAATGTTGTTGCCGAGAAAGCCCCTGGACGAAGAAGGGGAAGAAATTGACCCGAGGGAAGAATTTGTCCGTCGCTTGTTGGAGTACAAGCGTTTTAAGGAAGTGGTGTCAGACTTTGAGGAATTGGAGGATATTCAATTGCAGAGATTTAAAGGAGGTAGCGCCATTTCAGAACTCAATAAGTTAAGTCAAAAGGTCTTGGTGGAAACGGAGTTGGAGTCCGTGAGTTTGTACAAACTTTTGGAGGTATTTAGTGGGATGATGCGCGATTATGAGCAGAGAGGCAAAAAAGTGGTACACAGAGTGTATCGGTACCCATACAGCCCCGAAGGACAACAGAAAATGATTAGGGATAAATTAGCCGTGCATTCCAAAGTAATTTTTGAAGACTTTTTTTCTGAATTCGAAAATCGGATTCAGGCCATTTTCACTTTCCTTGCTTTATTGGAAATGATCA
>SKYC01000088.1 GCA_007128085.1 Saprospiraceae bacterium
CAGGTGAAATTCTTATGTAACCCTGCATTTCCTGGTGCAAGGCAGAGCAAAAGTCGGTACAGTAAAACGGGAAGATGCCCACGCGATCCGGAAGCCATTTCAGGGTTGCCGTTTCACCCGGCATTATGAGGATCTCTGCATTATTGGCTCCCTTGATAGCAAAACCATGCGGAATGTCCCATTCCTGTTCGAGATTGGTGACGTGGAAGTAAACCGTATCTCCGACAAAAACGCCCTCTATATTGTCGGGTCGGAAGTGAGAACGTATCGATGTCATATAAACGCGTACCGTCTTGCCATCCCTTTCCACCCTGGCTTGAGCCGGACCTTTTGTTACATGGGGGTGGGTATTGTCTTCGATTCTGTAAAATCTCACCTGCTTGTCCTTGATTAGAGAGGCAGGGAAAGCTTCAGCATAGTGAGGTTCCCCAATGGTGGGGAAGTCGAGTAACAACTCCAGCCTTCCGTTGGATATATCGAACAACTGGGCAGAGTGGCACAATTCCGGACCGGTGGGTAAATATCGGTCTTTGGTAATTTTATTGTAAGCTACCAGATATTTGCCGTGAGGTTCAGCGGTGCAGCCACCGGGAATCATCAGGTGACCGACGGAATAATAGGTCGGAGCGCGGTCGATTACCTCAAGCGTTTTCAGATCCCACATGACTACCTCAGAAGATACAAACATGGTCGTATAGGCATTGCCCTTTCCATCGAACTCTGTATGGAGGGGTCCCAGGCCGGGCCTTTGGACCTCTCCGTAAAGCACAGATTCGTAGTTCAAAATCGGCATGCCGTTGACATCCCCTTCAAAATCCTCGTTCTCTATGGCTTCTATCATTTTTGAAAATGAAAAAACCGGGATCAGTGCAGCCAGTTTTCCGCTGCCTACAATGTATTCACCATCCGGACTGACATCGCAGCCGTGTGGTGATTTGGGGCATGGAATGAAATACATGATGTCCTTTAACTCAGTGGGGTCCAACATCAGTACTTCTTCTTTCATAGTGGAAGTGGTAATGTGGCTGTTTTTATCCCTGATATTGTGGGCGTATTCAGCTTTGATGATCTCTCCTCTTCCCTGCCTGGCGTATTCTTCTGCTTTTCTCCAGTTTATCGCCATAATGAAGTCCTTGTCTCTTTGAGATGCATTTACTTCCAGTAAAGTATGGGCTTGTTCGGTATTGTACGTAGAAAAGAAGAACCAGTCACCCGATACCTTTTTTCCTCCCCTCGCCAGGTCGTAAGCAAACGGGGGCGCGTCGATTTGAAAAGCAATATCCATTTCTCCGGATTCCTGATCCACAGAAATAAAGGTAATGGCTCCCCTGAAGTTTTCTTTGTACGTAGAAATGGGTACATCCACATCGGCATCTTCTCCGTAGGGAACACTGAAGCGGGTACCCGCAACAACATACTCGGTATTTTCAGTGATAAAAGGTGACGAGTGGTTGCCGGCACTGTTCGGTATTTCAAGAATTTCAGCGGTTTGGAATGTGGTGAGGTCAATTCTGGCCACCCTGGGTGTGTTGTTGGCATTGGCAAAAGCCCAACGGGCGTCGTGAACACCATCGGTTGTTGAAATAGCAATGTGGTGCAGATCGTCCCATGGAATAAAACCGTGACTGGTGTTCAACATGGGTTTGGTCTCTTCTGAGAAACCGTAACCCGACTCAGGATCTACAGAAAATACTGGCAGTATCTTAAAAGTCCTGCCGGAAGGCAAGCCCACAACGCTGACTTGTCCATTAAATCCCCCGGAAACGATGTTGTAAAACTCATCGTGCTCTCCCGGTGGTACGTAGACTTTAGATGCAGCATCTCCGGTAGCCGATACCCCGGGTCCCTGAGGTCTGCAGGACAAAATAGCAATCGCAAAAAGGATTGATAATCCGATAATAAAAATTGAATTTTTCATTGTTTATAATTTTAGTGGTTAATATTGTATTACAGCACTCCCTGGTCTCTCACTCCGGCGTGCTCTTCATCTATGTGTCTGAAGAATTCCAGCAGATCCCTGGCTTCCTCTTCAGATATGTTCTGATTGGGCATTCGAACCAGACACTCTTCGAGCATCTTTCGGGCAATGGGATCTTCATCGAGCATCACATCCACGTTGAGAATCATATTCATGATCCACTCGGGAGACCTCCTGTTGGTAAGGTTGAGGTATCCCGGTCCCACCAAGCGCTCTTCGGTTTCGTATTTGTGACAGGTAGCGCATTTGACATCGCTAATAGCACGTCCTCTCCGGATCATATTCGGATCGAGGGGCTCATTCAACTCCACCTGAGTGATGGGCCCAATTCCTCGCGGATCCGGTGCTTGTTCTTTTTGCGCAGGCCGTTCTCTTTCAGTAGTTTTCCTTTCTGTCTGGTCGCCACCGCAGGCAATCAGGAAAAAGGTCAGAATAATGGTTAATGCTAATGATAGTAATTTCATATCGTTCTTAATTTAAATGGTTTAAAAATGAATTTTCTCCACAAGGGAATAATGGCCGGACCAAACTGTGCAGCCAAAATGGCAATCAGACCCACGGGAAATAGAATCGATGACCAAAACATATAATGGTGAAAAGAGGGAATAAAGCCGAGACCGGACCATAGCATGATCCCCTGTCCAAACATCAGTATCTCTGTAATTATAAATCCGCAGAGAAACAATAACCAACCCGTTATGGCCAGCCTGTTACAAGACAGTTTTTCCGTCAATCCGAGCAATCCCGCTACCGTGAAAGTAAATGCGCCCATCATAATCAGATGAATAAAGGCCACCACAAACATTCTGAGAGTGTATGAAATTTCTGCAACCGCAGGTACAACCACCGCAAATTGGATGAGGACTCTGAGAGCGAGCATTGCCAGTCCAAATTTTAAAAAGAAAATCATCCATTTTTGTCCGGGAAAGCGTATGGAGCTTAGCGATGTGAAAAGTGGTGAGAGAAGGAGGTAAAACCCATACAATTGAAGTCCCACTCCGACGGAATTGAGGTAAAACAAAACCGAAGAGGGAGTACTCCAGTTTACGCTGAGGGCATAAGTGAGAATAACAGAAAGTTGTATGACCGGGAAAGTATATGGTTTAAAGATCATTTCTTTCCCGTTGAGCTCTAAATACCTGATCAAGCCCGCAATTACGGCAAAGGTGAACCACCCGATGAGTTGAAAGTGAAGGAACCACTGTATGCTCATAAAATACAAGGGGTGTAAACCTCCCAAAGTTGCCGAAACAGGAGCTATGGCCCAGAGGCCGAGGGTAGATATGCACATCCATATGACACTCCACCGGGCAAAGCTGAGGGCCAAACTCCTCTCTCCGCTCCTCCTCAAATCTCTTAAAAACGCAAAGGCAAAAAGGTAAGCAGCTCCCAGATGAAGGGTACTGAAAGAAATGCTGAATAAGCCGTAACCCTCCAGAGGAAAACTGATGCTCATCCCCAAAACAGCGACGATATTCAATATCAGACTCATTCTGTAAATACCCGTGCGCCTATCCTTATCGATAAAAAACACCATCAGTACTGCAGAGGCAGCTAAAAAAGCCCAACCGAGCATGGCCGCATGGGAGTGTCCGTGCTTGAGATCGTTAAAACCGAAGCCGGGAACCACTCCTATGAAGTAATACCTCAGTGCGATCCCCAGTATGCTAACTATGAAAAAGAAAAACAGTGCCCATCCCACCCAGTGAGTGATCATAGAGTTCCACTTGAGAACAGTCGCTTTATCGGGACCTTGAGTAATCATCAGTTTAGATTTTTCACTCTGAAATCGTAAGTTACAACAATTATATCAATTTATGTAGCTTTGATGCCATTTTAGTAATGATTAATAGATTTTTTTTTCAGTAATTGTCATTAAATTCAAAATCTTTAAAACTCTCTCTCGCGGTCGGAAATATCAGATTGTTCTCCAGGTGTATGTGTGTGTGCAAATCCGACTCAAACTCCTCAAGCATGGCGTATGTCACTCTGTATGTTTGACAGGCTCCGGGAGGGGGGCAATATCCTGAACTCAACTCTTTGATCCGGCGGAATCGCGCACCCTCATTGTCGTGTTCCTCTTCCATTAAGGAGATGGGATCATCAATGTGTCCAAAATGCGGTGGGCTGAGCGTATAGTGGTCTTTTTCAGCCCGGTACATAGCGATGAGGTAGGGGAATAAAATCCGCTCCTCTCTTTTCATGTGTGCG
>SKYC01000325.1 GCA_007128085.1 Saprospiraceae bacterium
GTCGAAGCCCAACTTTAGTTAGAGGCCATATTAAGCTCAAAAAAAGTTTTTTAAATGGAGTCAAAGATAATCGGTTGAACGGACCGTTTTTTCTGATCCGCAAATAATTTGGCCTATAGAGAGGATTCATCGAACCTCAGAATACCCTTGCCTATTTTTAGAATCACCATGGCTTCTTCTTTTTCCAGTGTATCCCGTATATCGAGGCGAAGAACTTCCATTATGTCGTCGTATTGGCCAAAAATCTGTGTACTCATGCCGTTGGATTCCACCCTCAGTCCACTGTGTCTTTTGATCTTTTTAATAAAATCTTTGACTTTGTTTTTGTAATCCTGATGTAAAGGATAGATACTCAATTCAATAGTTGCTTCCATGATTTTTTTATTAAATTTTCTTGTATATGAATTTTTTTTATTTGTCAATTTGTCGACATTTGCACTCTCGTTGCGGTTCGAAAATTAACCTTGTTTGAGGATAGAATAAAACGCGGCGAACATTGTTGATTTATTTGAGGACTTTATTTATATATTCCATTTTTGGAATTGAAAATCAATAAGTTGCAATAATCCAGTAAAGTCTGTCAAAAGGACATTTACCCTTTTTTTAACCCTTGAAAAAACCAGGAGTATGAAGACCCTCACGGCGGTTGTTTATGGAAAAGTCCAGGGAGTGAATTACCGGGCGTCGACTCAAAAAAAAGCCGAAGAACTCGGTTTGAGTGGTACGGTAAAAAACGAATCGAACGGTACGGTGTTGATCCGGGTGACCGGAACCGATCCTGTTTTGAATGAATTTTTGGCTTGGTGTAAAAGGGGGCCCGAACGGGCAGAAGTGGAAAAAGTGGAGGTGAAAGAGAGCAAAACGGAAGTTTTTTCCGGATTTAAAATTTTGTGGAATGAGTAGAATGCCGAGCGTTAAAGAGACGCGGCAGGATGTGAAAAAAAAATTAAAATTTTTACAAAAAAACATGAGGGAGATATAGGAAAAACATATATATTTGGCTTTCATAATATTTCGATGTGAATGTCGGTTCCGAAGAACCTCTTACTACAGTGATGTGAGTGTGAATTAAGGCCTGACCTACAGGCTTTTGTCAGTAATAAACCTATAGATTATTTATTTTGTAACCTGAAAATTAACCTTAAAATATGGCCCCCCTACTATTTGAACCAGATGTAAAAGAAGATGTAAAAAACGAAGAAAACAATTTGAAAAAAGAGAGCGCTCAAGTACCACCCAAAACGACAATGGAAAAGAAAAAGAAGAACACTTATTCCTATGAAGAAGCATTGGAACACGCTGTAAAGTGGTTCAAGGGGGACGATCTGGCTGCCAGGGTATGGATCAATAAATACGCATTGAAAGATTCCTACGGCAACATATTCGAAAAAAATCCCGATGATATGCATCGGAGATTGGCCAGTGAAATAGCCAGAATTGAAAAAAAATACCTCAATCCACTTTCGGAAGAAGAGGTGTACGATTTATTGAAGGACTTTAGGTACATCGTTCCCCAAGGGGGACCGATGACGGGAATTGGCAATGACTTTCAGGTTGCTTCATTGTCCAATTGTTTTGTCATTGGAAACGAAGGACCTTCAGACTCCTATGGCGGTATTATGAAAATCGATGAGGAGCAGGTGCAGTTGATGAAAAGAAGGGGAGGTGTGGGCCACGATTTGTCCCACATACGTCCCAAGGGAAGCCCCGTTCAAAACAGCGCCCTTACTTCCACAGGTATCGTTCCCTTTATGGAGCGATATTCAAACTCTACACGTGAAGTTGCTCAGGACGGCAGAAGAGGTGCGTTGATGTTGACCGTATCCATAAAGCATCCCGACGCCGAAGACTTTATCGATGCGAAAATTGATGGTACCAAAGTGACGGGAGCCAACGTTTCTGTCAAAATCGACAACGAGTTTATGGAGGCCGTGAAAAACGGAGAAACCTATACCCAACAATATCCCATAGACAGCGACAATCCCATTTTTGTAAAAGAAATCGACGCTCCCACATTGTGGAATAAAATTGTTCACAACGCCTGGAAATCTGCCGAACCCGGGATTCTGTTCTGGGATACGGTCATTGAGGAGTCGGTTCCCGATTGCTATGAAGACCTCGGTTTTAAAACCGTTTCCACCAATCCCTGCGGGGAAATTCCTCTCTGTCCTTACGATAGTTGCAGATTGCTCGCCATCAACTTGTTCAGTTATGTGAACAATCCCTTTACCGATGAAGCTGAGTTTGATGTTGAACTCTTTAAAAAACATGCGGGATTGGCACTTCGCATTATGGACGACATTGTAGACCTGGAGTTGGAAAAAGTCAATGCCATTATCGGTAAACTCGAGGCGGACCCCGAAGCCATGGCCGTAAAGAGAACCGAATACGAATTGTGGAAAAAAATTAAGGAAAAATGTATCCAGGGTAGAAGAACCGGTGTAGGTATTACCGGAGAAGGTGATATGCTCGCAGCCCTCGGGTTGACTTACGGAACGCAGCAGGCCACAGACTTTTCCGTAGGAGTACACAAAATGCTCGCATTGGAAGCCTACAGAATGTCGGTTCAACTCGCCGGGGAAAGAGGTAAATTCCCCGTTTATGATCTCGAAAAAGAAAAGGCCAATCCCTTTATTCAGAGAATAAAAGGTGAAGATCCGGAGCTTTACCGGCAAATGATGAAAAAAGGCAGGAGAAACATCGCCATGCTGACCATAGCACCCACCGGAACCACCAGTCTCATGACGCAGACCACTTCCGGTATTGAACCCGCGTTCCTCATCAGCTATAAACGAAGGAGAAAGGTCAACCCCAACGACAAAAACGTGACCGTTAATTTTGTAGATGAAGTAGGTGACTCCTGGGAAGAGTACCGCGTGTTTCACCACAAGTTTCTGGATTGGTTGAGAGCCAAAGGGTACAATGAAAAAGAAGCACAGAAAATGTCGGAATCCGAAATGCAGGAGCTGATAAAATCTACGCCTTATTACAAAGCGACCGCCAATGATGTGGACTGGGTAGCCAAAGTGCATATGCAGGGTGCCATTCAAAAATGGGTGGATCACTCCATCAGCGTTACGGTAAATGTTCCCCAGAATACTCCCGAAGAACTCATCGGACAAATTTATCTGACCGGTTGGCAAAGTGGTTGCAAGGGAATTACTGTTTATCGCGATGGTTCGCGGTCCGGTGTCCTCGTCTCCAACGACGAAGAATCAGGTAAAGACGACAACAATAACGGTCCGATTGGGCATGCTCCAAAGCGGCCAAAAGTATTGGAGGCTGATATCGTTCAGTTTAAGAACAATGATGAAAACTGGATTGCCGTGGTAGGACTTTTGAACGATCATCCCTATGAGATCTTTACAGGAAGGGCAGAAGATTCGTTTTCTATCCTCTCCTCAGTGAAAAAAGGTTGGGTCATAAAAAGCAAAACCGAAGACGGCCGCTCTCGCTACGATTTCTCATATCTCGATAAAGGTGGTTACAGAATTACCATCGAAGGGCTTTCCAGAACCTTCAACAAAGAGTTTTGGAATTACGCCAAACTGATTTCCGGTATCCTGAGACACGGAATGCCGATTGAATATGTAGTGGATGTAGTAGCCAATCTCCAGTTGCATCAGGATTTATTGAACAACTGGAAAAACGGGGTCTCCAGGGCATTAAAGCAGTATATAAAAGACGGCACCATCCCCGCGAAAAACTACTGTGGAAAATGTGGCGACGATGCCCTGGTTTATCAGGAAGGTTGTCTTGTTTGCAAGAGTTGCGGAGATTCAAAGTGTGGATAAAAAATGCCGAGGGCGTGTATTTATAGTATAATTAATCCATGAAAAGAAAATGGGTCGGATGTTTCCGGCCCATTTTTTTGGTATAGGTCCAACTATAAGGTTAAACCGACGCGGATGTAATTCCCTCTGTTTAACCGACCACGGGTCTTCTTTCAAAACCGATATAAAGATCTTCATTATGATTGTGAAATCCAGCGATAAAAGCCCCTACTACTTCGAGGAGAACTGCTACATCACCGAGCTTTTGAACGAATCCAATTTTCCGGGCCTTTCAATCGCACATGTTCGGGTACTTCCGGGGGAGAAAACAGAATTGCATCGATTGACCGGCCTGGAAGCTTATTATATCCTCAGTGGATCCGGAGA
>SKYC01000223.1 GCA_007128085.1 Saprospiraceae bacterium
TGGATGCGATTGATTGGGGATTTAGGGTACACGTCGTTGCCGATGCAGTTTCATCCAGATTTTTGCAAAATAAAGAGCTCGCCCTCGAACGCATGCGGCAATCCGGAGTTTACATCACCTCGGTGGAAATGATTTTATTTCTCATGATGAAAGAAGCCGGGAATCCGGAATTTAAAGCGATCAGTAAGTTGATTCGGTAAAGTCGGATGCACATAAACCCCTTCGTTTAATTCTGAAATTCATAATTTACCTTCATTGAAAAAGTGCACACTTTACGGAATCCATTACCCACTGATCACATGCATAGCCCTCGCAATGCTTTTATCCACTGCTTGTACATCGGTCGGTGAAATTAAAGAATCAAACAAACTACAGCTGATTTGCATGGCCGATATCCACTCGGCTTACCGTAGTTTACCGGGCATTGTCGGGTATTTGGAAGAATATAGCTCCCGCACCGAAGATCCAATCGTCATTCTGATAAACGGCGATCTGTTTGAAAAAGGAAATACAGTGTCCGATAAAACCGGTGGAGCGATAGAGTGGAAATTTTTGGAGAAACTGCAAAATACAGCTCCCGTGGTCTTTAATATCGGCAATCACGAAGGAGCTTTTGAAGACGACCTAAGGCTGGTGGTCGATCGTATGGAATCCCTCGGTATTGTCGTTCTTTCCAATATCGCGGATAGAAATACCGGCCAAGCCCTTGCACCTAACTCCCAGATATTGCAATTTGGAAATAAAAAAGTCCGGTTCATTGGAATGGCTACCGATCAGGAAAACACCTACCGTTCCAGTCACAGAGAAAAGTGGGCGTTTCCGAATCCCGAAAAATTTATTGAAACGGCACTGGATACCCTCATCGGGGAGGGCGATTTACATGTTGTGTTAAACCACAGCGGTATCCGCTACGACCAACTGCTGGTAGAAAAACTCCCCCGGGGAAGTGTCATTCTCGGAGGCCACGATCATTTAACGGCTACTTACGAATCCGATGGAATCATAGCCCTCCATACCGGATGGTGGGGAAGTCGTATGGACATTGTAAGCGTTCATTGGGAAAATAAAAAGGCGAAACTCGAAAGAACGACGGTCAATACGAACTGCGGTTTGCCCGAAGACGGCGAACTCAAAGACTTCATCGAAGAAAAAGAAAGCCTATTCCTCAATGAGTCTCACCGAAAAATTAGGGGCGTAAATAAGTTTGTTTCCGGCCACGAAGAAACAAAAGCGTTTGTTTTAAACAATCTGCACCGAGCCATCGGGACCGATGCAACTCTGATCAACAACACCACCTTTGGAGCCCCGTTGCCGGAGGGGAATGTCAGGGAGTACGACCTGGCAAATACCATACGGTTTGACGGTTATATGAAAAAAGCAACTGTTGTCGGAAGTGATCTAATAAAAATAATGAAACTGGCCAATCAAAGTTATATGCCTGATTGGAACCTTCGCACCGGAGAATACGCACTGGGACTATTTCCCACAATGATTTATGAAGATTCAATCTACTCTATTTCTGTTAACCCCTGGATGGCTTTGCCCGAAAATCAAAAACAATTTCTGGGAATTGATTCCTCCCTTCACTTTGTCCCCGTAAAACAAGCGGGCACCATACGTGGGATAACTGCTGCCCAAATTCACTGAAATCAACTAAGAAAAGTTCTATCGAATCAATTGCATTTCACCCCGGAAAAACTCTTCGACTCCGTCTTCAAACAAAATTCTGATTTGGTAAACATAAGTGTCCGAAGGTGCTTCCTCTCCATGGAATATTCCGTCCCAGGAATTTTCTGAGCTCAATGGACTGATTTGCTCTATGCCGGTTCTGTAAAAAACGCGCTCGCCCCATCTGTTATAAATGGAAAACTCCTCTATCGATCGAACGGATCCCTCCTCCGAATAAATGCCGAAAAAGTCGTTGATTCCGTCACTATTGGGACTAAAGGCATTGGGGATGTACAGCTTGTTTTGGCCAAAAATCCGAATGTACACCTCGTCAAAAGCCCTACAGCCCAAGCTGTCAATGGCTTCCAACTGAAGAAGTACAGATTCCTGAGGTATAAATTCCTGAAAGGGGCAATTCAAACAATCCGGATCCAATAGTGGCTCCCACAACCAGCTTTCGATGTTTTCGGGGTCGACATTGACTGAGGCCTCTATCCTAAGATATGTTCCCGGCTCCACCACCTGATCCGGTCCAAGGTCAACCACAAAGGGTGGAGGAGCAACCAAATTGACTTCCAATTCATAGGTGCAGCCGAGATCGTCCTCAACTACAACGGTGTAGCGTCCGGGCCCCAGTGAACCTTCCATCGGAATATCTGAAAAGCTCTCACCACCGTCAAATGAAAATCGGTAAGGGAGGGTGCCTCCAAAAACCTGTTCGACGTGAATAAACCCATCCTCATCCTCCGCACAAACGATACCTCCGGTAGAGACTTCTATTCCGGTGATGGTTTCAGGGTTTTTTTCTACCCGTATACTGTCCACGGATACACATCCATTGACGGTATTCGTTACCGATAATATATACAAGCCCGCACCTGTAACAACGGCTTCACTCTCCCTGTGTCCCGAGGCAATTTCTGCATTGGAATCCCCCTCCATCCACTCGATCTCAATGCCCTCTGATCCTCCCAATCCTACCGCACTTATAATTACAAACTCATTGCTGCAATTAAGCTCTCCGGAAGCTACCGCTTCGGCAACGGGTTCTTCTGTATCTTCATAAACCACCACGCTTTCCGAAGAAAAACACCCCGTCTCTTCATTCCCGACATGCAGGGTGTATTCTCCCGGCAAATTCACCTCGATAAACAGGGAACTGTCTGAGCCGGATAAGCCGGGTCCTTCCCAATAGATAGAAAAGGGAAAGCCCGAACCGGATAAACTGCCCTCCAGAATAATTGAAAGGTTGTAACAATTTATGGTATCGGGATCTGTTATCGCTATTTCAGGCAGGTCCTCCGAAGCAGTAACCACGATGGAAATTACGGATTCACAGCCGCTTCTCTGGTCAGTGACTGTTGCAGTGTATTGACCGGCTGAACGGGCTTCTGCAATTCTTTGGTTTTCCGTACCCGCGGTAATTTGACCGTCGGTTGTACTCCACCGATAGGTCAAAAAGGTTTCATCCGGCAGAACTTCCATTTGAACCTCGGAGTTTTCGCAATCGATTTCCAATAAGTCCTCTGCAAACTCCACATCCGGAAAATCGTACCATATGACTTCTACGCCTGCAGAATAAGAGATGCAAGGATCCTCTGGATCGACAGCTCCTTCTGTGGATTCATTTCCCACGGCAACCACCACCCAGTAAGATACCTCAGTCTCCATGCCGGCCTGCGGATCAAATGCAAAAACACCGTCAGTACTCTGGGCAATTACGGTAGTGGGATCGGGATTGGCCCTGGTCGAAAGGAGAAAAACCCGCACATCGTTTCCATCCAGTTCCTCTTCATCTGAGTTGTAATTCAATTCTCCGGCATTCACCGTTTCATCTATGCAAAGCCTCTGATTCTCTCCACTGAGAGAACCGCTCTGGCTGATACAATCGCATTCTGTCTCACCGGACACAATTATTTCCTCGCACGCATACCCATCCGCAACCACAAATAAATAAGAATCCCCTGAGGCCACAGGGGATGAAGTAAATCTATTTCCCTCCAATTCGCCATCACCCTCTACATCATAACTGTCTGAATCCCCTCCCTGAATCAGAAAACTCACCCGATAAAAAGCGCCCGTACTGTCACATTCAACCTCCAGACTCCCGGGAACCAATTCCGGGGAATCGACAAATGTTATACACACTGTATCCATCCCGGTGCATTCGCCCTCTATTTGGGTCCAGGAAAAACAGTACTCTCCGACATCCTGAACCTCAACCGAAGTAACTGAATTCCCGGCATCCTCAAAATTCACTCCCCCCGGGGTCAGAGATTCCCAAAAACCATTGCTCTGTGGACTTGCACTCAGGGTATAATTCAAACCGCATTGAATCTCATCCTCCCCCGCAAATGGCTCCGGAGAACAATTCCAAACTACCGGCTGGCCTTCTGAAACAGACAAGCATCCATCGTCCCAGTCTATCCCACCATCTGCCAGACTGTCGGCAACCACATGTGAGATATAGTAAA
>SKYC01000078.1 GCA_007128085.1 Saprospiraceae bacterium
CTCGTTGTCAATAATTGCGGATAATGATTCCCTGACCTCTCTGGTCAATTTGTTGGGTGTGCCTTTTTTCCGGCCTCCAGTTTTAAATCCCTTTGCCATATATGCAATTCTTCTAATATGTTCTACTTTAGATAACAAATGCTCCTTTGAAATAATTCAGGGGGTTAAGGTTTTGCGCCTATATACAAGGCTGAAATTTCTAAACCCCTTGTCCAGTTTGTAGGCTCCAGATCATTGACGGCTCGAACAATTGAGGGGAATTATATTGGTGTGGTTTTCTGGTGTACTGTGAGCGGATCTGGTGGGCAATTTCTTTTATCTGTTTGTTGGTGGTGGCGTGTCTCCAGCGGTCTTTTAAATATCTGTCTTTGAGTTTGAAAAATAATTGATAATGGGTTACCAGAATATTTTTTAAACCTGTATGCGACAACAGAAAACTATCCTCTCGCTGACTTGTAATATCCATTCCGGTGACCTTGCAGTACTTCTTACCAAACTTTTGGTTTATTTTTCCATTGAGGGCCATTACTTTGGACTGTATGGCCTCCGAAATGAGATGTTGAACATTGGTTCCACTTTCGGCATTTAGGGACTTCAAATGCCTTTTGCGTTCGTTATACCACGTTGAACTCTTTTCCTCCCGAATTTCTCTCCAATAATTGATATTATCGTACTTGCGGAATTGGTTCGCAGGGTCGTTGGTCGGGTCGTAAAATGTGACCTCATTCCAACGTTGCATTAACTCGTCCAGAAATGGTTTTTTGTCGGCCACAATAAAATCATGGAGGGATTCAATTCCCTCACTTCTCCAGCTGGACCAATTTCTCACTTTTATCTCAATCCTCAGAATATCCGATGGTCTTTGATACTGGTGTATATTTCAATTGAAAAGTGTACCACCTTTCGGTTGAAAAGTGTACCATCAAAGGTAAATTTTTTTGAAGAAAGAAAGGATGTTTAAGAAAAATTTTCATGAGATTTTAATCTAAAGGATTGTCCGGTCATATTGACGATTATTGCATTATGGATGAGGCGATCAACCATTGCAGCGGTTAGCACTTTATCCTGGAATATTTCATTCCAACGATTAAACCCCAGGTTGGTAGTTATAATGGTTGATTTACGTGAGGCTCTGAGGGACAGGTGAGTAAAGAGTAATTCGGCTGCGGCCTTGTCGAAGGAGATGTAGCCAAATTCGTCACAGACGACCAGATCATATTTTTCAAATCTGGACTGGAGAGCTCTAAGGGTTCTGTCAGATTTTGCTTCCTGGATTTGAGTAATGAGTTTGGGTACACTGGTAAAAAAGACAGAATAATCCTTTTGGCATGCTTTGATAGCAAGGGAAATAGCAATATGAGTCTTCCCTGTACCGGGATTACCAGCCAGGATGAGGTTCCTACCCTGATCAATAAACTTAAGAGTTGCTAAATCAGGAAGCTTTTCTTTGGCTTGGTCAGGTAGTGCGTCTTTATCGATATCTTCAAGGTTTTTAATAAAGGGCAGATCAGCTCTTTTCAGGCGTTGTTTTCTTCTTTTTATGAGTCTGTTTTCATACTCTCGGGTCATCAGATCCTTGAGAAAAAGTTCGTAAGAGAGGTTTTGTTGACTAGCCTGTAGAGCACACGATTCAAATTCGGATCTGAAGCAAGGTAGCCTAAGAACCTTTGAATAGTACTCAATTTCCAGTTTGATTTTTGAATCTTCATTCATTGTATAGTATTTATAGTGTTAAAAAAGGGTTTGATAATCATTGAGTTGTTGACCACATGATTGTAAAATACTTTTGGATAAGGGACATGGTTGGTCATGACTAGAAGGTGGATCATTGCTATTGCGATTGGCCTCTAATTGACATTTTAAATAATCAAAGGTGATTTTCATATGAGGGGCTTTGTCGAGAATGATTTTAATGACAGACCCCACGCTGTCAAAGCTTATGGAATTGTCAGACAGGTAATTGAGAAGTTTAATGAATTCTACGGGTCTATCTTGAAAGTGGCCATAGAATATATCTTTAACAAGTGTAGAAGCCTGATTCAGTGCCATAGAATTGGCAACAGCGCCTGGTTTGCGCATTAATGTAATCCTGTAGTGCTCCAAAGTCAGGGACCAACTGTTTTTCCCGGTGAGCCTTTGGTGCTGAGCTAACCATTGACCTTGTAGGTTGTAAATACATATACGATCAGGGTAAACCTTTGCCTGCACTGAGGACAAGGATGAAAAATCAGGAACTGAATATTGGTTGTTGTCAACCTGAATGGAGGAGTATTTAGAGACCTTGTAATAATCACTTACGGCAATATCATAAGTAGATGCAGGTAAGGCCCCCAGGTGTTTGATTTCGTTCTCAAATCTCTGAAAATTGGTCAACTCCTGCCCACTGGATTTCCGACCATTTAGCTGTTGTACCTTGTAGGATAGATGTTTGTTTGCATGTTCAAGTGAGTCAAAGTGATCATCTACACAAAAAGATTTTCTGCGAACAAATTCCACACTATTTTCAACATGACCTTTTTCATTGCCTTTATAAGCATTGCAAAACCTCGGTGTAAAAATATGGAAAGTACTCAGCTTAAGCAGTTCGGTTGTGGGTTGCTTAAGGCGGTTGTTGTAGCTGAATTTAGCTACTGCAGTTTTCATATTGTCATACACAATCTCGTGAGGTATACCGCCTATATCCTTAAAGAAAAGAACATGAGCCCACAGAAACGAGGGTGTATCTTGTCGGTCAAACAAATAAGACCACCGCCTATTACTGTAGGGTAATGAAAATACAGCCAAATTGAGCTTAGTCAACTTTCCACCAATAAATAGTTTGCAGTGCCCCCAATCAAATTCAGCTGATTTTCCTGGTGCATGGTGTTGTTTAATAAACTTTTCTGTTCGCCGATGAGTCTCAGTCTTAACAAATTGGCAAACGGTGGTGTAGCCGATATCAAACCCTCTATTAACCAATTCTTCATGCATGTCGGTAGCGCACATGCACTGCTTGCGCATTCGGTTGTTGACTTTTCGTTCATTGGCTTGAATAAACTCCCGAATAATAGCCTTAATCTGCTCAGTGAGCTTGCGGGGTTTTCTTGCAGAGCTGTCATATTCAGGAGGAAGTACTACCCCTTCACAGCCCAGCTGATCAAAGCCAGTTTCTTGCTTGTATTTCTCAATATGAGCCTTGATCGTTTTTCGGTGAAGCCTGGTCTGACGGCTAATTTCTCTAATGGACAACCCCCTTTTATAGTAGTCCAGTATGATCTGTTGTTTCTGTACCATGTTTATCATCTTTAAAGATCCACAATTGCCGGAAATTTCCGGCAATTGTGGATCGATTAGGTGGTACACTTTTCAATTGAAACACTGGTACACTTTTGGATTGAAACTTACAACTGGAGGCCCTTGTCATATATTTTCAGGAAATAGGTTGAATGTTCGGATTGATAATACTTGCCCTTATCATTACTTATTTTCTGCTCGAAATCTTTTTTCTTATGTTCCAGTAAGTGGTGCAATACCAGTTTGGTCTCTACCGGAGGACGAATATTAACGCCAAACTCCAGTTGTAATATTCGGAGGTCAGCGGGTTTTACTCCGTACAATGTATAAAGTCTATTTATTGCATCTCCGAACATTAGGGGTGTGAAATCATTCCAGTTCTCGTTTCCGTTGTTGGCCAACTTATGAAGACTACCTGACAACTCAATCCATCCAGAGGGGTACACCTTAATTTTGATGTTTTCGTATTCCCTATCCCAACAATGAATCTGGTCCCCATTTTTTAGAACAGGGGTAAAGGTCAAATGAGGATTGTCCAGAAAATGTTCAGGGGGTAAATTTACCTTGCATTTGATCCAGTCAATGGGAATATATTTGAGGTCGAAGTCAGGCAATTTTTTGGATGTATTTGTGAGGATATTCACCAAATGGAAACTCTGTCACTTGCAGACCGTTGGAAATAAATCTGACCAAAATTAAAGTTTTCCGATTCCCGTTTTTCCTATCTCCGTAATATAGGCCTCCGGTTTTAGTGGGTCGGAGGCCCGTAATTTTACTGCATTTGCTCCAGTTACTGGCATCTCGAACAATCAAATAGTATTCAACACCTACTGCCTCCGAAA
>SKYC01000405.1 GCA_007128085.1 Saprospiraceae bacterium
CTCGAAATGAGGTATGAGGTGCGGTCCCAGTTCATCTTATTTAAAATGTCGCCCATCAGTTCTTCCGAACGACCGTGCGCATAGACTTCTGCATTGTCAAAAAAGTTGACACCTCTTTCGTGGGCGATGGCCATTAGATTTTCAGCTGTCTTGTTATCTATCTGGTTGGCAAAAGTAACCCAGCTGCCGAATGAAAGGCGGCTTATTTGTAATCCGGTTTTTCCAAGAGAGTTGTAATCCATAACTGTTTGTTTTATTGTAAATTTATGAAGACTCTGTGCTCAATCGGTGATAATCAATGCCAAAGTTTGAATGAATACAAAATTTGACGAAGGTGTGGAAACCTTTTCTCTAATTACAACTGAAGGGTATGGGGAATGTTGAGAAAAATGGATAAATATTGAGATTTTCAATCAGTGGGTTAAGTGCCTGCAAAGTTCTATCACCCTGCTCACATGAATGATTCAGGTGGGGTGTAATTCCCGATTAAAAAAAAACCGGAATGCAGCAAATACCTGCATCCCGGTTTTAAATCAACTTTAGAAATTGATTATTTTTTTCACTGCACAATCAGACGTTCCGAAAGGACGCCCTGATCAAAGTGAATTCTCGCATAATACATTCCCTTGGCAAAGTTTTCCAGATTGAGTTGGTATTGGTAAAAATTGCCCGCATCAAAAGACCTTATCAGCCGACCGTTAGAATCGAAAATTTCTATTTTTAACATGGGCATATCGATTTCGGATTCCAGCTTAAATACTCCACTGGATGGGTTGGGATAGAGGGTAAAATCAATATCTGCTTTATTGAGATCTCTTACTTCTGTATCAACATCCAAATCAAATGCCACAAAAGCTCTGGGGACGAGGTATCCGATGATGGAGTCAATGTAGGTTCTCCCTTTTTCCGGACTCATATCCTGATTGACAATAGAGTTTATAATGTGGAAGTTACATTGCGAAAGAGGTGCGCCAGCAGGACAACTGGGGTGGGGAAAATCATCAAAAGTACTCCAGAATTCCGGATCCCACCATTCCCAGGGCGCATTTTCCGGAGCGGGTTGCTGGTTAAAGGGGTTTGTCCAGATGGGTCTTATAAACGGGAACAAGCCTTCAAATCCATCGTTATTAACGTTGGCGGCATGAGTAAACGGATCATCCAGACCGGCATTGATAAATACATCGTTTAAGCCGAGTTCATTGGCTTTGTATTGAACCAGGTACGAACCCTGAACTTCCACGATTTGGTCTCCTGTGGTAGGAACAATTAAAACTCCTTCCGTATAAGGAGCAAACCCATCCGTGGGAACATGGAAAGATATCATGGGCGGGTTATTTGGAGTTATCCATGAAGTATCAGCCAGTGCGCCTCCGATATTTACAGTCAGTTGCACATCTGAGTTTATGGGAGTGCCATCTTCATAATTAACGGTATTGGCCAGGCTAATAGCCGCATCTGATGTTCCAAAGGGGTCTCCGTGAACTTGCTCAATCACATAGGGTACCAGGTTTCCATCTTCATCTTCCTCGAAAAATTTGGGGATCAGAATATTCTGATACGCATCTAAAGTCGATGCTGCGAGAGAGATGTATCCACCGGTTCCCTGACCAAAATAGGCAATTTTGTTCGGGTCAATTCCGAAGTTATTTCCGTGATCAACCGCGTCTTTCCTGAAAAATCTAACGGCAGACCTGGCGTCCTGGATTCCTCGGTAAGCGGCGTTGAGCAGCGTACTGATTCTGGTGTCCAGGTCACCCAGAGGGTTCCAACCCATGCGGTATTCAACAACGGCAACGACATACCCCAGACTGGTTAATCGATCAACAATTTCCATAACGGTTGAGTCATTTCTGGTCCCCCCCGTACTTCCATTGATTGGGTTGGGTAAAAAATTACCTGTGTGAAAGTAGAGAAACAACGGCCTGTTGGTAGCTGTATCTCCGGCAGGGGTGTATATGTCTGCTTCGAGAGTGACCGCCTCGGGAGACCCGGTCAAAACAGAGATATTGGTTGCATAAGTAACTGTTTCCACATCGTTACCGTCAAAAATCGGTTCGAGATACCTCTCCTGCGCATGAATAAATACCGAAAGCGCCAAAAAGAAAAAAGTCAGAAATGTAAAGTAAAGCTTTTTCATGATTCAATGGTTTAGTAAGATTAAAAATTAATTTTTATTAAATTCATAAGTTAATGTTATATAAGCCATTCTGCCAATTCTGGGGCCACCATAAGAATGAAATACTCTGTTGTCCAGGATGTTGGAAGCACCTACCTTAATGGTGGTGTGGTAGTTGGTGAAATTTCCGTTGATTTGTAAGTCCAGAAGACCGTAGGAGGGAATCGGGCCGGTAAATTGGGGAGAACCCTCAAATAAAAACCCCTCCATCCACTTGTAGTTGATGTTAAATCCTAAGTTTAAGTCCCTGGAGTAGGGTATTTCCCTGCCGGAAAATCCGATGTTAAATTTGTGTTCCGGAGTATTGTAAGCTGGAATAATGGGGTCATCAATGTCTGAATTGAGTCGGTTCCAGGAGTAATTACCGAATGCCTGGTAATAATTTCCTATGTAGTAATTTAGTCCGACAGAAAAGCCCTGAGTGGTAACTCTGTTGACCGAATTGGCTGAGTAGCGGAAAACGGTGAGTCGCTGCGGAAGCCCGGTTACTGCTTCAAAGTCAGCCTCAATTCCAATATTGAAGCCGAGAAAATCATTGTAAATACTAAAGTAATATCCTGCATCAACAAAAAGTCTGTCAAAAAGGGTGGTGCGATAACCGAGCTCGAAGGTATTGACCTTCTCCGGACGAACTGGAGCAATATCAAAATACTCGAGAAAATCTTTTTCAAGTGTATTTCTGAATTTATTAAAAGACTCTACGGTTATCAAACTGTCTACACCATTGAGATTGCCTGAGAGAATTGCAGGTCCGACATTTAATCTGAGGAATTGATCGGTAAGTGTGGGATTTCTCAATGCCGATGAAAAAGTCGCTCTTAAAAAACTCCCCTGTTTGACCTGATATACCAAAGAGGCGGCTGGAGAAAAAACAGCTTTAAAATTTTGGTTTTTATCCACTCTGGCTGTAATATTTGCAGACAATTTGTTGTCGAAAAACTTTTTGGTTATTCCGCTGTAAATACCGTATTCAAAATTAGTAATGGACTCATTCTCATCTCTGAAAATAGTGCCCTTGGAGCGCGGAGTATAATATCTTACATTTCCGCCGAACACCCATTCATCCGTAAATGTCGGATTAAATTTGTACTCTCCGTGTACGTGGTACAAAGCACTTCGATCGTAGAATCGGGTGCCTTGAAGAGAGTCGTTATTTAGCTTGGAGGTGATGTCATTAAAGGCTTCGTTAAATCGATCGGTCCCCGGTTCGAAAAAATCCTGACCTATACCGAAACCGGCACTGTTGGCATTTTCCTGAGCCAGTTGATGCCATGCCAAAAGAGAATCTTGATTGTTTGCAAGCCACTCTTTGGCTCCCTCGCGGTCAAAAATTGCAAATGGAGGTTCGGAAATAATTTCTACCTGAGGGTATCCATTTTGATTCATCCATCGTCGCGGACCATTGGATCCTATCCAAAAGTTGGTGTAATCTTTGGACCACTCCTGATTGGACTTTGCTCTGGTTTGCAATCTGAGGGCGGTGAAGTAAGGATCGTATGAATCCCCTGCATCACTGACAGTGGCGTAAGCTCGGATAAAGTACTCCCCACGCTTGCTAAAGTCCAGAACACTCTGGAAAAACTGAATATTTTTTAGGCTAAAGCGATTGTCTCCCTGATAAACAGTTGTTCCCCGGCTGTAAGTATTGGACCATTTTACTTCCGGGGATTCAGGTCCTTTTTCTGCCTGCGTTCTAAAATAAAGGGCAAAATTTCCTTTAAAGTTTCGGGTATCGTAATCCACGAGATCTTCTTCTTTGTAACCTCTTCGATGCCATTGACCAAGCCCTGCAAAACTACTTGATAAGCCTGCATCGGTTAAATCCATGCTTGTACGGTATTCATCTCCGTATATATTCACGGCATCAAATCCTCCCGGATTGGATTTATCTACCAATGAACCGTACACGGGTTCGTAATTATTGGCCACCCAGTC
>SKYC01000298.1 GCA_007128085.1 Saprospiraceae bacterium
AAATCTGCTTTTCTCATTATTACTGTTTGATAGTTAAATGATTGTGATTTTGCTTTCTTTAAAAGCGAGGCAAATTTCGCAAAAAATATCAATATACAAAAAAAAACACAATTTTTTCATTATCAAATAGTTCCAGTTTCTTTTAAATATTAAATTTGCCCTCCGTTTGGGACTACTTTACAGTCCTTTTTTTACATTTAAATTAAAAAGAAATATGATAAGATCGATGACAGGCTACGGAAAGTCCGAAGGAACCGTTGGGGAAAGCCATATCCATATCGAATTGAAGACTCTGAACAGCAAGGGACTTGAGATGAGAATACGGGCTCCCGAGGCCCTTAGAGAAAAGGAGCTGCCCATCAGAGCTCTGTTGAAAGATCACCTCTTCAGGGGTAAAATTGAACTCAACATCTCTTTAGATTATCAGACCTCCGAAACAGATCGGTTGCTCAACAAAGACCTTCTGAAAAAATACCTGGTGGAACTGGACGCCCTTTCACGCGAACTCAATTTGTCTGGAGACGTACTACAGGCAGCCATGAGAATCCCCAGTGTACTCACCCCTGTAGAACCGGAAATCGGAGAAACAGACTGGAAAGAGATAGAACAACTGATATTGCAAGCAGTAGATTCGTGCACGGAACACCGAATGGCCGAAGGGGAAGCGATGGCCAAGGCCATAAAAGAACAGGCCCAAAATATCGTGGACCGCATAAATAAAGTCGTGGAATCCGATTCAGGTCGATTGGAATCCATTCGCACGCGCTTTCAAAACAACTTCAACGCCATTGCCAGAGATCTCAAAGCCGACCCCAACAGAATGGAACAGGAAATTATTTTCTATCTGGAAAAAATGGACTTTACCGAAGAAATTGTTCGCCTGCGTCAACATTGCGATTACCTCAGCGAGGTGATTCTCGGCGAGGGAGACAGCAAGGGTAAGAAATTAAATTTCATCACACAGGAGATGGGCAGAGAAATCAATACCCTCGGAGCCAAAGCATACGATAGTACTATTCAGCGAACGGTCGTTGAAATGAAGGATGAACTCGAAAAAATCAAAGAACAAACTTCCAATATTTTATAAGATATGCCCGAAAAAGAATTTAACGGTAAAATGATCATTATTACGGCTCCTTCCGGTGCGGGTAAAACCACCATTGTCAAACACCTCAAAAAAAAATTCCGGGAACTGGAATTCTCTGTTTCTGCCACCACCCGGGCGAAGCGCATCAATGAAACGCACGGCAAAGATTATTTTTTTCTGAGCACAGCCGAATTTAAAAAACTTATCTCCCAAAAGGAGCTTTTAGAGTGGGAAGAGGTCTACGAAAATCAGTACTACGGAACACTCAGGTCAGAGGTCGACAGAATCTGGAGTGAGGGAAAACACATTCTTTTCGATATCGATGTCAAAGGGGCTACCACCCTGAAAGAAAAATTCGGCAGTAAAGCACTCAGTATTTTCATCAAACCACCCAGCCTTCCCATCCTCATGGATCGATTGATCAACCGAGGTTCAGAAACGCCCTCTCAACTCAAAAAGAGAATCATTAAACTCAAAGAAGAACTCAGTTACGAAACTGCCTTTGATGAGGTCATTGTCAACAACGACCTCTCCGATGCCCTGAAAGAGGCCGAAGAAATGGCCGATGCATTTTTAAATCAACCGGATCAACAGGAATATTTACCCACAAATTAATTTATTTCGGGCCGGGGGACGGCCTTTTACAAACAACCGCTTATGCTGTCGAGAATCATTATGCTTCCTTTTATCCTGACGGGTGGATTCAGCCTGTACAAAATGTTTTTTGACTACAGCGATATATATGCTTTCATTTTCTCCGGATGTGTTCTGATGATTGCGGCCATCCTGATGATTGAACCACAGCTCAATGTCTGGTGGGTGGAAAAAAAACCGCCCAAGACAGATCCATCACTGCGCAACTTCTTGTACAATTACATTCCGTTTTACCGCGGATTGACCTACGAATTGAGATTGCAGTTTGAGCAAATGCTCGCCAAAAACGAATATCGATTTGAGGTAATTTCCAAAACCGATAAAGATCTATCCGCTGACATTAAAACCCTCAGCTGCATTTACCCGACCATACTCGATTTTAATCACCAATTGGGACTGGCAAAAAAAGTTTCGCGCGTGGCACTTTATGCACACCCTTTCCTCAGTCCTGTTGAAATGGAACATGTGCACGTTTCTGAACTGGATTTTGAAGACGGTATTTATGTATACACCATCGAACACCTTCAACTGGGGTTTAAAAGCAACCGTTTTTTCAATATCGCTCTATACGAACCCGCCAAAGCCTTTTTAATGCTCTCGGATTACAGGGAAAAAATCGCTCCTGTTTGTCCCGATATAGAGGAGATATTGACTGCAGGCCCCTACGACTCGAAAGCACTAAAGGCATTTTGTGGCCTTTTACCGGACGATCGGGAAGCCCTTTTGATTCACCATTTTTTCAACCATCCCGATGAAGTGAAAAAACTCTTTCCCAAAGCCTTTCCCATACTCACAGAAATTTTTGGCGACCATCACCTGCTCTCAAAGAACCCTTTGCTTTATTAAATATAAAATGGAAAAGGATTTAGCGATAGCCATTGATCTGGGAGGTACAAATACCAAAGTCGCGCTGGCGACCCGGTCGGGAAAAATTGTGTGGAAAACCGACTTTGCTACGGCTTCTTTTCCCGATCCGGAACAATGGATCAGGAAGTCCATGGGTGAAGTAAAAAAAGCACCTCTCCTAAAAAAAGGCGATTATCGCTTTGTCGGACTTGGCTTGGGCGCTCCCAACGCCAATTACTACAGTGGTGTCATTGCTCATGCACCCAATCTGCCCTTTGAAAAAGGAGAAATACCCATCCGGGTTCTATTGGAAAAAATCACCGGGCTGGATTGCAAAATCACCAACGATGCCAATGCATCGGCCCTGGGGGAAAAACTTTTTGGGGGAGCAAAAGCTATGAATGACTTTTTTTCCATCACCCTGGGTACCGGACTTGGAAGCGGTATTTTTGTTCAGGGAAAAATACTCTACGGCTCCGATGGTATGGCGGGAGAAATGGGCCACACCAACCTGGTTCCCGACGGCCGATTGTGCAATTGCGGCAAAAAAGGCTGCCTGGAGACCTATGTTTCGGCCTCCGGACTGATGAAAACTTATCTGGAATTTTCAGAACCAAAGCGAACGGCGCATTCAGCATTACAAGTCTATGAACTGGCAGTTGAAGGCCATTCACCGGCCAAAAAAGCTTTCCAAATAACTGCAGAACTGCTCGGGAAACAACTCGCTGATATGGCGGCGCTCTTCAGTCCCGAAGCCATATTTTTATCCGGAGGGCTGACAAAATCCGGTTCCTTGCTGTACGATGCAACTTTAAAAGCCTTCAATTCACATGCCATGAAACACCATAAAAACAAAATAGCTATTCGCGCCAGTGAACTGCCCGGACAGGACGCTGCCCTACTCGGTGCAGCGGCACTGGTATGGGAAGAATAATAGGCCATTTTACCAACCCGGAATAAAGTTGAGACCGAATATACCGCTGCCACCTTCCCGCAGAGGAAAAGCGTAATACGGCTCCAGTACCATGGCTCCGAAGAGGTTGATTCTTACACTCATTCCCGCAGACATCAGTACCACCGATTCATCCGGCTCCGGATCTGCATCAAAAGTTATTTTTCCGTATTCATTGAATGCCACGCCTATGTCGAAGAACAAGTTCAAATCGGTAAAGAGAAAACCACTGCTAATGAGCGCAAGTCGTTCCGGCCCCGTAAACGGAAGTCGTACTTCGGCACTTCCCAGTAAGACTTTTGAGCCCGTTACCTGACTGACCCTCAGTCCGTAATTCTCACCAAATTCTCTTCCCGATAAATTGTATCCCCTGACCATTCCCATCTGACCGATAAACATGGGAAAAAAACTATTGGCATCTTCTCCGAATCGGGTGTAGTGGAATCCCCTGACAGCAAAGGTTATCGGGTTAGCCCGGAAGTATTTCCTGGCGTCGGCCGTCACGGCATTGAAATCGTAACCTCCAAAATATCGATCGTACCCCAGTCGATACCGATACCCTCTCAA
>SKYC01000001.1 GCA_007128085.1 Saprospiraceae bacterium
ATCGATTTCAACTTCTTTTACATACAACCGCTCAGATCGATCCCTCCATTCTGCACCTTCAATAAAACTGACTTTGACCAATTGGAACGCAATGAGAAAGGCGAACAGAACAAACCCTGCTGCTATCATATAAACTCTGAGAAGAAGAATTTTTCTGGAGTCCATTATTGCTTATTCCTTTTTCGTGCGTCAATAATAATCGGTGGCTCCGAAGACCATCTGAGATTCATGGGAGCAACTCTATCGGCAATCTGAGAACGCGTAGAAGAATACATCCAGTCAGAACTTACCGCAGTGTACTCCCACTTCAATTCTGTGAGTTGACTCTGCAGTTGCTGAATTTCCCGCACCTTTTTCTCTGCCTGATGGGCCGAAAAGATATAAATCGCACAAAGGAATATGGCTAAGTAAATGTAAGGGAGACGACCGTACCAGGTTCTGGCTTCAGTCCAGTTGGATCGGGCTGATTTTTTTGCCTGATCTCCGTCCATAGTCGTTGTTACATTTTCGTATTTCATAATCTCTCTGCGATTCTTAGTTTAGCACTCCTCGACCTGGGATTTCTTTGAATCTCCCCGGCGGTCGGAGTAATTGGTTTTTTCGTCACTTTCTTAAATGGTGTCTGAACGACCCCGTACTCGTCTTTATCTATGCGTCCACTCGTATTTCCCGAGCGGATAAAATTCTTCACTATTCGATCTTCCAGGGAGTGATAACTGATAACCGACAGTCTCCCTCCTACCTTCAGATGAGCCCCGCTTTGCTCCAAAACTTCCTCAAGGGCTTTCAATTCTTCATTGACGGCAATTCTCAGCGCCTGAAAAACCATGGAGAGATATCTGCTTCGAGGGCCCCTGACCAAATCGCCGATCATTTCTACAAAATCAGCGGTGGTTTTCAGAGGCATTGTATCTCTGGCTTTCACAATTCTCTCTGCCAGTGTCTTTGAGTTTCTCACCTCCCCATATTTACTGAACACCTCCTGCAACTCCCTTTTATCACACTCCTTTAATAAGGACTCGGCCGTCTGCTTCACTCCGGAATTCATCCTCATATCCAGGGGCCCTGAAAACCGGTGGGAAAACCCCTTTTCCGGCAAATCAATCTGGTGAGATGAAACTCCGAGATCTGCTAAAATCCCATCCACTTTCTCTACTCCCAGATACCTGAGATACCGCGATAAAAACCGAAAATTGGCCTGGACCAGAAAAAAGCGTTCATCGTGCGGTGCATTTTTTGCTGCATCGGGATCCTGATCAAATCCAATCAATTTTCCTTTTTCTCCAAGACAGCTCAATATTTCTCTGGAATGCCCCCCTCCGCCGAAAGTCACATCTACATAAATGCCTTCCGGGCGAATATTCAAACCCTCCACACTTTCATCCAGCATTACCGGCTCGTGATACTCCATCACTCTTCATCTTGCTTCTCAAAAGCCGGACCTCCCAATACTTCCTCTGCGAGATCCGAAAGATCTGTAGGCTCTTCTGCCAACAGTTTATCGTAATTTTCAGGAGACCAGATTTCCACCCTGTCGTTCAGTGGAGATAAAATCACTTCATTCTCCACTCCGGCAAACTCGAGCTGCCGCTTACTCAACAGAATCCGGTCGGCACTGTCCAGTGAAACCAATGTAGCTCCTCTGAAAAAATACCTAAGAAACTGACGCTCCTTCTTATTGTAGACATTCAAATTTTCCACCTCTTTAACAATTTTGTCCCAGGTGGCTTTTTCGTAGAGCATGAGACATTTCTCAAACCCCCTGTGTATGACAAAGTCATAGGAACCCTTCCCATCCATCTGTCTTATCAACTGAGATGGAAGGCGCAATCGCCCTTTTGAGTCGAGCTTACATTCATATTCACCGAAGTATGCCATTTCCCACTTTGTCTGTCAAATACAATTCAAATGTAATCTGAATTCCCACAAATTACCACAATTTCCCCCAAATTTTTCCTGAATTTCTTGAGACAAAGGGGTTGGAGTGCAAGAAAGGGGGCTTGTGTCATCAAATTAGTTACATATTAAACTTTTTTTGATTATAAAATGAATCCGGCACGGAATTTGACTATAAACAAAGGCCTATGGTAATATCGCTCTCGAAATTGAGTGCAAATATGAGTTATAAATTATTATTTATCAATTTTTTACAGATAATTAATAATCTTAATGTTTTGAGGGAGGGCCAGAACCGACTAAGTGGGAACCGAGATCAATCTGGTGGGAGACTATTGGTAAAATAGCCCAAAACACGCATAACTCAGAGAGAAATACCCTATTTTTGACTCAAAGTGGGAGTCCGGTGGGAAGGAATGGGAAACCCAGTCCTATTTTCTGTCTACTTTGGAGTCATTCGGACTAAGTTGCAACCCAGTCCAGGTCAAATAGTAGATTGAAAATGACAGAAGAAGGAGCCTTACTAAAAAGTAAAGTTTGTAGGGATACTTAGCGCGGAGGAAACACTATAGTTTTATAATTTGCCGCGCAATTTGAGCCAGCGGAGTTTGATCACTCCAAAAATGGCTTCTCGAACTATGGCCTTACTCATTTTCGAGGAACCCTCAATTCGATCAGAAAAAGTAATGGGTATTTCCCGGAGTCGGAAACCTTTCTTCATGGCTTTGTACTTCATTTCGATTTGAAAAGCGTAGCCGATGAATTTGACATTGTTCAGATCCAGGCTTTCCAGGACTTTGCGGTGGTAACAAATAAAACCCGCGGTGGGATCTTTTACAGGCATCCACAAGATCATCCGGGTATAGACTGAAGCGCCATAGGACAGAAAAAGTCGCAAAAAAGGCCAGTTTTTTACTTTTCCTCCCTTTACATACCTGGAGCCGATACAGACATCCGCCTCTCCACTCCGGACGACTTTCAGCATATCGGGAAGGTCCAGTGGATTGTGGGAGAAGTCGGCATCCATTTCAAATATATATTGATAATCTCTTTCCAGGCCCCATTTGAAACCGGCAATATAGGCGGTTCCGAGGCCGGATTTACCCGGTCTTTTCATCAAAAAAAGGCGATCCGGGAAATGAGCTTGCATTTCTTCCACCTTTTGAGCAGTGCCATCGGGGGAATTGTCATCGACAACCAGCACGTGAAATGGCTCCTCTTGTTCAAGAGTGGAATGCAACACTTTTACAATGTTGTCACTTTCGTTATACGTTGGAATGATGACAAGGGCCTTACTCAAGATGGACGTTTATGCGTTTATGGTGGTGCAAATATAATATATGTGGGAATATAAAAAAGGAGTTTGATGTGAATAGCGTTTTAAATATCCACCTGCACCCTCAAGTTGATTCTTCTGGAGGTCAAATAATTCGGGATGGCATACTGTGTTTGAAAAATGGTTTTTATCCAGGTTTTACTCGCCTCATTCTGCACTTGCATCAGGTTAAAAACCTCCAGACTGGCCCAGACTCTTCGGGTCGATCTAAAAATACTGCCGGGGCGTTCTGCGCGTCGCGATTCATCCCAAAGCAAGTAAGAAAAGCCTATGTCGACCCGGTGATAAGGTGAGTAGCGGTACGTATTTCTAAAAATCCGGTTGTTGTCTTTTAATCCAAAGGGAAGGCCGGTACCAAACTCCAGATTGAGGTGCATTTTAAAATTTTCGTTATTGGGCAGGTAGTCCTGAAAGAAAATGGAGGCGGTCAAGAACTGATCTGAGGGTCTGGCAACATCCTTCACTTCACTGGCTTCGGCCTCCCCCAATTTCCTCTCCATATGAGTAACTCCATCCAGACTTTCTCTGGCCCTCAAAATAGAGAGGTTGATCCAGCTCTCCGCCCCCGGCACGAACTCTCCGTTGATGCGCGTATCCAATCCGATAACATAGCCACCGGCATCGTTTTCCCCTGAATATTGAATCTTTACATTGTCCAACTCGTAAGAGACCAGGTTCCACAGCTTTTTGTAGTAGAGCTCTGTAATCCATCTGAATTGACGCCTGTTATTGCTTTTGCGGCCAAAATCCCAGGTCATTCCCCCCACCAGATGAAAGGATTGCTGGGCCTTCAGTCCACTATTAATGGTTCCGTCGGGCCTGCGCAATTCCCTGTAAAATGGAGGCTGTGCGTACAAACCCGCACTCAGG
>SKYC01000132.1 GCA_007128085.1 Saprospiraceae bacterium
CGCCAATCCCGATATGGTAGGACATACGGGAAACCTGGAAGCCGCGGTAATAGCAGTTGAAACGGTAGACGAGTGTCTGGGCAAGTTGCTTCCAAAGCTGCGCGAATTGAATTATGAGATACTGATTATTGCCGATCACGGAAACAGCGAATACATAAGAAATGACGACGACAGTCCCAATACGGCCCACACCATCAATCCGGTTCCCTGTGTTTACGAAGGTAAAATCGCTTCAGATAAGCAACTCAGCAATGGAATTCTGGCCGATGTGGCTCCCAGCCTGCTGTTTTTGATGGGCGTAGAACAACCTCCTGAAATGACGGGAAAAAACTTATTTCAGTGATGAATTGTTGCGATGTTGCCCTTGTATTGGATGAACGGGGAAGACTCAAAACTTTTACCTTGCATTTCGGGACTGTATCCAAGGCCCGGGGAATAAATATAGACCGAAGACTGCCATGATTTATCGCTTGTTTATTGTTTTGCTTTTCGCCATGCCCCTGTTGTTGTCATCCTGTTCGCCCGGGGAAGGAGAAGAAGCGGGTATTTGTGACTCACACTTTGATATTCATTTTCACCTGGACGAGTGGGAAGAGAGGTTCAGTCAAAGAGATGTTTCGGGTATAAAAGTCATTGTAGCCAATGGTGAAACCGACAGTTTGAATCTCTCTGCAACACAGTTGATTGAAAACTTTAGTGCCCTCAGAGAATTCGATATCGATCAGCCCAATCTCATGGGGAGATACCGATGTGTGGACTCCGTTGCAAACGGCCGAAAGCTTGAAATATACACTGCCATGGACGATCGGTTGTCGGTCAGAAAAGTCGAGATTGAAAAGGAGGAGGAGTTAATTAAAGTTAGGGGGTCCAAATACATCGGCAGTGTGATTGCCTCTATTGAAAAATCATTTGAATGGAATCTCCTGGAAAACGAGGTGGTGTTGGAAATTCAATACAAAAACATGTTTGGTAAAAAACACGAGTACTGGATTAAGTTATTTTGGGAAGCGGAATGAAATGGAGATGCGGGCAGGAAAAGCGGCGATTCCGATATAACATCGTCTGCGAGGTGCCTATGGAGTTTTAATCCGGTTTGAGCGGCCTGTAAATTTATCGCGATCGCGTAAAATGAGTTTTTTTGTTAACTTTGATTTAACATTGGGCAATTAAAGCAACTCATTCCGGCATACTGTGTTGTTTTTTTACCAGTTTGAACTTTTCAAATTACAAGCGGGAAACACTTCATGGAGCAGGAAACCTTTAACATATGGCTGTTGATTGCGGGTCTCGGGGTGTTTTTGTACAGCATGCACTTGCTGGAAAATTCAGTCAAGGAACTCAGTGGAGACGCCCTTCGCAACATCATTAAAAAATACACGACCGGAACGCTGAGGTCGATTTCTACCGGGGCTGTGGTCACCGCCATACTTCAGAGCAGCTCTGCGGTATCACTCATGGTACTCGCTTTTGCCGGAGCGGGGTTCATTGACCTCGTGGGAGCAATAGGAGTCATTATCGGATCCAACCTCGGAACCACCATAACCAGTTGGGTGATTGCTGGCCTCGGGTTCAAGTTCAGCATTGAAGCCGTCTCCCTGCCTTTTATTGGCCTGGGGGGCTTGGGTATGGTTTTTATCCGCAAGAGTAAAAATCTGGTTCGGTTGAGCTCCCTCCTTTTTGCTTTTGGTATGTTGCTTTTGGGACTGGGCTTTATGAAGGAAGCCACCGACGTTTTGGCCGAAAATATAGACATTACTCATTGGGGGGATTACAAATTACTGTTTCTTTTTGCCGGCATTTTTCTCGCAGCACTCATGCAGTCCTCTTCTGCTGCTGTTTTGATAGCGTTCAGTGGCATATACAGTGGAATTTTCGACTGGAGCGCTGCCACGCACATCGTTGTTGGAACCGCCCTTGGGACGACCATTACCGTCTTTCTGGGATCCCTTTCCGGGGCTACTTTACACAAGAGAATAGCCGCCAGTCACTTTTTCTTTAATCTGGTAACCGTAACACTTGCCCTGATTCTAATGCCATTGATCAATCTCATGATTCTCGATTGGTGGAACTTCAGGGAGGATCTCATTATCGGACTGGCGGTGTTTCACACGACCTTTAAATTGATAGGCGTCATTTTATTTGCTGTCTTTCTGGCCCCGTATACCCTCTTTATCAAGTGGGTAGTCAAGGAAAAAATCCCCACCCATACCCGTTATATCAGTAAAATAACTTCGGAGGTGCCCGAGGCGGGGATAAAAGCACTTAAAGACGAGGTGGCCTTATTTCAGAAAATGTCTCTGTACTTTATTCTAAAAGTGTTCAAGTTGAGTGTAACTCAGGGAGTTATTCCCGGATTTACCCACAGGTACAGAATTGATGAATTCAAAGCGATGGACGAAGCGACGCGATACGAATATTTAAAAGACCTTCAGGCAGAAATTTACAATTTTGCGTTCGACATACGGAAAGGGGAAATAAAGCCGGAGGAAGACCTCCAGGTGCGCAATCAACTTCAGGCATTGAGGCACTTGATGATGGCAGTGAAAAAGTGCAAAGACCTGTCGGTGGATGTGAGGAAAATTGGAAATTCGGGTAACGAAGCCATAAATAATGTATCACTGGATATGATGAAAATGATGTCGTTTGTGGCCAGGGACATTAGTATGATCATGGATCAATACGAAAATAAAGATGCCATGCTCGAAAAAATTGTTGCACTGGATGATTCCGCGGACACATTTCTAAACAATACCATTGATCAGATCAATAAAGCGACGGAAAGCAGGGAAATACCATTCAGAGAGCAGAGTAGCTTACTGGCCATTCAAAATGAATTCCACCAAATCATTATTTTTTTCCTGGAAGGCATGAAAAATCTAAAGGAAATCGAAGAAGGAATCCCCATGGAAGCGCCTATCCAGGCCGGCTGAGCTAAGGCGGACCATCTTTTTTCAGCAGATCCCATCCCCAAGTATAAAAAGTTGGTAAATTAATCCGTATATTGACGACTTTTTAAACCGAAAAACCACTTCTGTTATGAGCAAAGTCGGGAAAAACATTGCCTTTTTGAGAAAACGCAATAATCTGACTCAGGGCCAATTGGCAAAGGACCTGGACATTCCGCGATCTACCTTGAGTGGATACGAACAGGCGTATGCCGAACCCGGAGTGGAGGCGCTGATCAAACTGGCCGCTGTTTTTGATGTGCCCATCGATGAGTTATTGACCAGAGAGCTGTGGGAGGGTGAGCAGCAGTCTTTCAGGGGAGAAAAAATGAAGGTGCTCGCCATCAGTGTTGACAGGGAGGAAAAAGCCAATATAGAACTGGTGGAGGCCAAAGCGGAAGCGGGGTATACCGGCAGTTTTGACGATCCGGCCTACATCAAAAATCTCCCGAAAATTTTTATGCCCGTCTTGAGTGAGGGCACCTTCAGAGCATTTGAAATAAGGGGGGACTCCATGTTGCCCATGAATGAATCGGATATCGTCAGCTGTTCTTATGTAGAGAAGCTTTCCGATGTTAAGGACGGAAAAACCTATGTGGTGGTTACAAAGGATGAGGGCATCGTTTACAAGCGATTGTGGAAAAATCCCAAAACCCAGCGAATGTTGCTGCTGTCCGACAACGAACTCTTCGCCCCTTTTGAAATGGACTACAGCGCTATCGCCGAACTCTGGGTGTACAAAGCCCATATTTCTTTCCGGGAGCCCGGTGAAATGGCCGGGGACCTGCTGGATTCCAGACTTGAATCCCTGAACCGCGATGTCAAGGAAATCAAAAAATTCGTTGAATCAGTCAATGACTGAAATACCTGATGAGAACCCGACAGTTCTAAAGCAAAAATAAGCCACAGAGTGGTGGCATCTTGAATCTTACCACCTCAGCCCCCTGCGAGATCAGTGGCAGTGTTTCCGGGACATTAGCCAGCCTAATACAATAAATTTTTCGAATTAGACACATGAGAGATAATGGAAACCCCTTTGACAAATGGGGATGTGGTATTAGTTTAAAATAAAAGTGAATAACGAACACTGATTAACGAACGCTGATTTGAGAAGTTCTCAATTGGACAAGACCCAAGCCAGAAAC
>SKYC01000290.1 GCA_007128085.1 Saprospiraceae bacterium
CTGTGGAGGGGGTGGTTGAGCTTCAGCCAATTGTTTGGTGAATAAAAAGTTGTTTCTCGCTTTGGCGTTTTGCGGGTTTTCAATCAGACTGTTTCTAAAGGCATTTAAAGCCCCTTCGTATTGGTTTAATTCGAAGAGTGCATTGCCCAGATTGTAGTAAGCCATGGATCTCAATTCACTGCTTTCTAAATTTTCTGCAGCGTCCAGGAAATAGGGCAAGGCCTGTTCGTATTCCCCCTGTTGATACAAACTGTTTCCCAAATTGTACATGACATCGGCCCGGCTTTCACTTTCGAGCGCTTGTCTGTATTTTTGCTCGGCAGTTCGGTAATTTTCATTTATTTTTCTCCTGCTTTGTCGGTCATCCTCTTCGGCTATTCTCAACAATTGTTCCAGCAAGTCCTCTCCCAAATCACTGAAATCCTCTTCTGAGACATCGCCCAATTCCGCGTGATCCTGTTCGCCCTCTTGCTCTTCAAAAGGATCTGACTCCGCAAGGGAATCTTCCTCTGCATGATCATCCATGCCCTCCTCATCCGGTGCACCTTCATCCTGGGGTGAGTCGCGATCGCTCTCATCTTCTGATTGGGGGGATTCCTCCTGTGGAGGGGGTGGTTGAGCTTCAGCCAATTGTTTGGTGAATAAAAAGTTGTTTCTCGCTTTGGCGTTTTGCGGGTTTTCAATCAGACTGTTTCTAAAGGCATTTAAAGCACCTTCGTATTGGTTTAATTCGAAGAGCGCATTGCCCAGATTGTAGTGAGCCATGGACCTCAATTCACTGCTTTCCAAATTTTCTGCAGCGTCCTGGAAATAGGGCAAGGCCTGTTTGTACTCCCCCTGTTGATACAAACTGTTTCCCAAATTGTACATGACATCGGCCCGGCTTTCACTTTCGAGCGCTTGTCTGTATTTTTGCTCGGCAGTTCGGTAATTTTCATTTATGTATTCCCTATTGCCCTCTCTTTTTAACTCTGCATTTGATTGAGAAAAAACCACCGATGGACAACAGAGCACTAAAATGACAATTAGGGTTGCACCTCCCGTTTTCACCAGTGTGGGTTTTGCATTTTTTCTCAAAAGGGGCCAGACGAGGTAAAACAGCAAAAACAAGATCGACAACCCGATGAAGAGAGAGTGGTAATTTCTGTATACCGTGAATGAACCCTGGGAAACTCCCGTTTGGGCGAACCCGGATATTTCTGTTGCGAGTTGGTTTATCTCGGAATGAGAGGGATTGAGAAGTTTTATCCCCCCGGTTTGGTTTGAAAATTCCCGCAAATGATCGGTCTCCAATCTGGAAATGATGATTCGTCCGTCATCGTCTCTGCGAAAATCCTTTCTTGCGTTTTCGACCACGGGAATGCCCGCGCCATCATCGGTCCCGATTCCAATGGTAAAGATGGGGAAATTGCCATCGCTGAATTTTTGCAATGCTGCTGAATATTGATCATCGTGGGTTTCCCCGTCTGAAATGATGACCAACAATCCACTCCCTTTTTCCACCAGGTATTGACCGCTGAGTTCGAGCAACTGTGGAAAAGAAGTCCCCTGAACCGGCATCATCCCGGCTGTGGAAGAACGGATTGCTGCTTTCACGGCTTCCCTGTCAGTAGTGAGCGGACTGTGAAATTCAGCTACGCCCGCAAAGGGAATAAAGGCAAAGCGACTCCCCGGTAATTGATCGATTAGTTCGACGGCTCTTTGTTTTGCCAGTTCGATCCGATTTGGTCTGCGGTCTTCGACAGTCATGCTGTACGACATATCTATGGCCAGGAGGACATTGACGGATTCTGAAGTTATTTCAGTTCTCTCCAGTCCTGCCCTTGGATTTACCAGCGCAATGCAGAGGAAGGTCACACTGATGAATAGTAAGGTGATGCGGGTCAACTTTTGATTTAATGTTATCCCGGGAATCAATCGCTACCGGTTTTTTCTTCCAAAGTAATTTTGAAACTGCAGCCATTGTCTCCGGTAGCTGTAATACCACAGAAAAAAAAGGATGGCCACCGGAGGTATCAGCCAGAGAAAATGAATTTGCTCAAATTCCATTCCGCACTTTTATAGGACAATACAGCGGTTCGTGACCGCACATTTACAATAAATTTATGGGTTCGGTAACTTCAATCAATGACTTAAAAACGGCATTTTAGGTTGAAAAATATATCCACTACATCCATCCAAAAGTTCATTATTGAATTTGATTTTTTAGCAATTCGTATTTTTCGAGCCGATCTTCAGCAGCGGCTTCAATGGCATGGTCTATGGCTCTTCGGGCCTGTCTCGTTCTGCCGAGCTTTTTGAGTACTTTGGCATGTCTGTAATACAATTCCGGATGTTCGGATTTGTCGGAGGCCTCGCTCAAACCTTCGTGGAGATTGTCCAGGAGCTCTGAAGTTTCTCCAAAAACCCTCAATCCAAGGTCTGTAAACTCTATGCTCGCCTCGATATCCTCAGCACCGTATTGCTTTAAAAAAGGGGCTAAGTTCTCATTGAATCGCTGTTCATCTCTCGTTCTTAAAGCAAAGTACAAGTGACTCTTCAAACCAAAGACACCCAGGTCGGGAAGACCTGCTCTTTCCATATTTTGAATGGCCTCTTCTACAAGAAAAGCCTCTCTGAAATTCATGGCTTTCCGCAGGGTATTCCATCCGGCATTTCTTATTTTGTCGTAATAAAACTCCTCACCGTGGGCTTCCACAATGCGGTCCTTCTGTGCAATAAATTGATTGAAAAGCCTGCTGTCGGATTCGCTCATGGCCAATGTGAGCATTTTTAATTCGTACTCGTCTGTAAAGTCTGCGTCTCTGCCGAGGTGTTCATTGGCGAGTGCAAGTACATCGTCGCCCTCCCTGTCCAAATTCTTCAGGTGATAGTAAATGGTCTGTGTACTTCGGTCTCCCTCCAGGTACTTTTCAGAATAATCGCTGTGTGGATTGTAGTTCCGCATGGCCTGTCTTCCGAGTTCAATCAGTCCGTTGACATCCCGGCCACCGGTGACACTCAACACCACGTCTCCCGAGGAGTCAATAAAATAGAGCGTAGGAAAAGCAGAAACCGGATATTTTTTTCTAAATTCCAGACCCTTTCCCTTTTCCATGTCCCATTTCAGATTGATGAAGTTTTCATTGAAAAACGCTCCGACCTCTTCATTGGGAAATACATTGGCAGCCATGCGCTTGCAAGGACCGCACCAAACGGCAAAGCAATCTACAAAAATGAGTTTTTCTTCCTCTCCGGCCAATTGAAGCGCCTCTTCCCAGTTCCCCTCAAAAAAATCAATTCCCTGTGAAAGCGCCGCATGACTCGTGAAGAACCACAAAGAAATTGATAGAAAGGTATATATAATGTATCTCATGATTGTTTACTTTTATTTTCAGTCGATTGATTTGTAAAAATGCGCTCTAAAAACTTTGGGTTTCTCTGCCTTTTCCTTGATTTATTTAACTCTAAAATGGAAAAGGTATTTCCCTCAAAAACGCCACCACAACAAAAATACTATATATTTTCATTCAACGCCTGCGGTGCACCCTGGATTTTCCCGCAATGGCATTTTTCGGTTATTTTGCACGGGTGTATATGTGTATGTATACAAAACAAAAAAATGAAGTGATCAAATGTTGTGAAATACTCGCGATCATTTACCTATCGAGCCTTTGACTTTTTCTCTGCAGCGTGATTGCGGCCACAAGCTGTCTGTAAAAGTATAGGAGAAGGAGTGGCTTGCGATTTATCAGCCAGCCGAAGTGGGCGCGGTTTTTTATATTTGCAAAAAAAGTTGAAATGTCCTGGATCAGAAGTGATTTTAAGAAATACCTCGCCCAAACCAGTCCCGACCCCCTTATGTTCCACCCCGTGCGGGGAGAGGGAGTCTATTTTTTTGATCAAAGCGGGAAAAAGTATCTGGATTTAATCTCTGGAATCAGTGTTAGCGCCCTCGGACAAGGGCACTCCCGGGTGAAAAAGGCCGTGGAAGCTCAGTTGGAAAAGTATACCCACACCATGGTGTACGGAGAATTTATCCTGACTCC
>SKYC01000100.1 GCA_007128085.1 Saprospiraceae bacterium
AGAGCATTGTTTTACAGATGAGTGGTTAGACGGATTTAAAAAACAAAAGGACCACAGGCGAATTGATAAAATTATTTTAGAAAAGATGATTTACGCCTTGCATTTGCTGTAGCGGTTAAAGAGCAATGGGCTTGAATTCGTTTTCAAAGGTGGTACCAGTTTGGTGCTTCTATTGAAAGAAGGAAATCGATTCTCCATCGATATCGACATTATCAGCAATACGGACCGAATAGATCTTGAGCACGTTTTGCAAAAGGTTGTTGAATCTTCTAATTTCACTGCTGTTGAACTGGACGAACATCGCAGTTATATGCCGGGAGTACCCAAAGCACATTACAAGTTCAAATTTGATTCTAACAGACAAGGGTCAGGTACTATTCTGTTGGATGTTCTCATCGAGGATTCAATCTATCCGGAAATGATCGAAAAGCCTGTAATTTCCAAATGGATAGATTCGGATAAAGAGACCGTGGTCACCGTGCCTTCGATCGATGCTATCACTGGAGATAAACTGACTGCATTTGCACCGAATACCATCGGTATTCCCTACTTCAAGGGTAAAGACAAGCAGCCATTCGCTATGGAGATATGTAAACAACTGTTCGATCTGAGTAAACTCTTTGAAAATATAAAAAACATAGAAGTTGTGGCTGAAAGTTTTAAGGTATTTGCGAAGCATGAAATTGATTATCGCAAAAATGAAAATCCAGACGTAGAACTCACTCCGAAAATGGTGTTGCAAGACACCATTGATACCTGTATCATCCTGGCCAAAAGGAATAGAGGCAGTGATGATGAAAAAGCGAAATTCAAAAAATTGCAAAAAGGAATCAAAGCTTTTGGCACCGGATTCCTGATGACCGGGAATTTCAGAATCGATGATGCGATACCAGCATCCGCACGAATTGCCTATCTGGCTGTCAAAATCCTGGTCAATAATCTTTTACCAATTACCTATTACGGAGGTCAGGATATTAAAGACTGGGTCATTGAAGATCCGGATTGGAACTTCCTGATGCGCTTAAAAAAACAACCGGATAAATCAGCATTCTATTACTGGTATCAAACTGTACAACTACTCACAAAGAAATCCATATAGAGCAAGTGGGCCAACCAGCTGCGAAGTGAGGAGATTCCCGATTTACAGAACAGAGAAAGGGAATAGAACACTGAATCCATAAACAGTTGATGAAGTGTGCAGTTACAGAGAAAGTTTGGCTTTGATTCATCCATTTAGGTCTACTTTTGTGTATCACAAAAAACAAGCTACTACTTTTGTGATCCATTTTTTTGTATATTTGGGTCACAAAATACTTTGTGTACTATATATGGAATACAAATGAAGCCGTACAATCCACAACAACTACCCATAGGAAACCTGGATTGGTCAGAATTTATCGACCTTGTAGGAAAAGCCAATCGCTATATCGCACGATATGACGGTCTGCTACAGTCTATTGTCAATCCGGATGTTCTTTTGTCTCCGCTGCGAACGCAGGAAGCGGTACTTTCTTCCAAAATTGAAGGTACACAGGCCACTCTTGAGGAGGTCATGGAATTTGAAGCGCACGCCCTTCAATCGGAAAAAAACAAAGGAGATATTTACGAAGTACTCAATTACCGCAAAGCCTTGCTTGAAGGACGCCAACAAATGATTTTGCGGCCGTTGAGCCTGAACGACCTTCTCAAAATTCATAAAATCCTCCTCCAGGGTGTTCGAGGCGAAAACAAAGCTCCGGGAAGCTTTCGGAAAATACAAAACTGGATTGGTGCGCCCGGGAGTACATTGGAACAGGCCCGATATGTTCCCCCGGAGGTACCGAAAATGATGGAAGGACTCTACAATTGGGAATCCTATCTCCACCAAGACGAAAAGGATGTCTTGGTGCAACTGGCCATTGTGCACGCTCAGTTTGAAATTCTTCACCCCTTTATTGATGGAAACGGGCGAATTGGCCGCATTCTCATTCCTCTTTTCCTGTATCATAAAGAAATCATTCATCAGCCCATTTTTTATATGAGTCAATACCTGGAAAGCAATCGTCAGGCGTATTATGATGCATTGAAAAACATCACCGACACGGGGAGATGGGAGTATTGGATTCGGTTTTTTTTAAGTGGAATCGTTCAGCAAGCCGAAAAAAATATCAAACAAACAAGAGAGATCATTGCGCTGTACGATCAGATGAAAGTCAAAATGTCAGATAAAACACACTCACAGTGGGCTATTCAGTGTCTGGATTATATATTCACACAACCCATCTTTAATACAACTGATTTCAATCGGTCTTCCGGTGTACCCAAGACAAGTGCCGCGCGCCTTCTGAAAGCGATGGAAGAAAACGATATACTTGAATGTGTTCGCAGGGGAGTTGGCAGAAGGCCCAGCTTGTTTGCATTCAGAAAACTGTTAAACATTATAAATCAATAAGCAACTGGGGGTCTCTCTGTAAAATTCGTTGTTTTTCCAATCAAACCGCTGTCCCTGGATGTGTAAGACAATGTTTTTCATCATTTTGAGGATAAATGTTTGGTTTAGATTATCAATAGCCAGTCTAACAAAGCAGACTTATTGGCTGGAGTAAGTGGTATAATAATTAGCCACAAGCTGCAAAAAGAAACATTTGCACCTTTGAAATAAATGTCGCACTTTTGATAGGAGGTTTTTTTTGTAAAAAAATTAAAATCGTGAGATCAATTACCCTATCGACCTTAAGGAAGAATTTGAAGAAACATTTTGACTATGTTTCTAAATCATTGGGAGTTATCATTGTTCCGGGAAATAAAGGTACTGAGGCTGTAGTCATAATGCCTATTAACCTGAGTTCGATTATTATTGCGAAGCATAATTCCTTGAAAACTCCCTAGACAAGGCGCTTTTTTGAAGATGTAGCGGGCTACATCAAGAAAAAGGAACGCTGTATAGGGAGGAATTCCAGGAACATTTTATTTTTAAAGGATTTTCATGAAAACATCGGGTTAATTTACCATTATTCGATTTTTGGCTTCCCATTTGATTGTTGATTTACAATTATTTATGCGAGTTAGAATAATCGAACTCAGGTTATTAGCGAATTTAATTCACTCCTGGAGACGGAGCATTTATTGTCCACCCATGCCAATAGAAAAAGACTTTTTGAATCCATTGACCAATTTGCAAAATGAGGATTAGTTCGTACTTTTTCAGTCCTTAAATAACAGTTGATAAAAGTCATTAATCAAAATCCTTTTAAAAAAACCCTACATCCTCAAATCAATTATCCTCAGCCGATGATTCCGGTGGAATCTGTAATAGAAAGCCCTGCTCGCCCATTTTGCCAGGAAGGACAAACCCAGCATGCCTCCGGCCGCTCCCACAAACCCCCAATTGTAGGAATTGCCGTAATAAAGATCTGCAAGACTAAATACCAGGGTTCCGGCTGTAAAACCCATTGTTAATCCAATCAGTCCGCTTCCCCATTGCTTTTGCCCCCGGGTGCGCAAGGCTTTTATTTCCCCTAGGTGATAACTGCCATAATCTGTTATGATCAATCCTCTCCGGGGATCGAGATCGGTCAGCGTGACTTCCGTCCAGTTCTTTTTATCGCTGTACAATTTGATTTCAAAAACATCTCCGGGGAGGAGTCTCACGGTTTTTAGCCGGTTTTTTTTCTCTATTTGAAGGAACAATTCCCCAGGTGGGTGCTGCGCTGCCAGGGCTCCTGACTCATGAAACAGTTGCAGTAAAAAGAAGAGGGACAGAATTTTTACCGTTATTCCGGTTAAATTATACCTGAGGATGGATACGGACATAGGCTGGATAATTTGAGTTTAAAACTTCAATTCTTTGGATAAATTTGGAATCCTGGAATTTTTAAGATTATTAGGAATGTACCCCGTCCCGCCGGAAATTGGATCAAAATAGGTATTAAACTAGTGTCATGTTAAGCATACTTTAGCCGGCCCTCCCCAACGAGTTGGGGATGATCTTTCATCCTTTTTCCGCGTTGGA
>SKYC01000227.1 GCA_007128085.1 Saprospiraceae bacterium
CATAAAATATGCAAAAAATTTGAATACATTCAGGAACTCGCATGCAACTTATTTTAATCATTCACCTTTGTGAAATTTTTGATTAAAAAAGTTCATGCTCGTTTCATCTGTTTAAATTTTTTCTGTACCTATGACTGCAGACGAGAAAATTAATCATTCTTCCTTGTGTCTCTCGTTGTATATCACAGTCATGGACTGTTTCATCTGTTTAAATTTTTTACTGTACCCATGGCTGGAGACCAAAAAATTAAATTTCCAATTCGCAATCGCGACTCAACCGGCAAGCTTCGTATATGCGGGCCGCAGAAGTGTTCGGATCCGGTGAATTTCCGGTCATGATCGACCCGTCCTGTTCCCGGGTATTTTGCAACTGTCTCTGCAACCACCGCTCAACCCTTTCTCTCTTATCCGGGAAAAAGCAATCCGTCACACAGGCCATTTCAATTCCCGTTGGATTGTAAGGGTAAGAATACGGGTTGTCCAATTGTTCATTGAGGAAGCGATCGGTTTGGGTCACATCCAGCATTTTTTTGAATTTCTTTGTTTTCCAAAACGGATTTTCAGGATCCATCTTATAGAATAAGGCAAAGGCATAGAGATTAAAAGCGTGGTATCCGGAAGATTTTTTCCTGAGTTTTCTACTCGAAAGCCGGTAATAGCCATGTCCGACAAACCCCTCGATCATTTTCTTTGGTTCTTTGACAGAGACCGATAGTTGCGCAACCGGAGAAACGTGATTGATCACTCCGTCGCGGTAAATTTTCACCCGACTGGCAATTCTTTTAAAAAAAGCCCGTGAAGTCTCTTGTGCACTGGGAGTTTGAGAGAGCGAAGCGGCGACAGCGGCAAACCACAACTGGTGATTAAAAGTTGGGTCCGGCGATGCCATACTTCCATCTACATTCAATCGATACCATATTTGACGGTCGGCATCAAATGGGTGTAGCAAAAACACCTCCTCAGCCAATTGGTAGCAGTCCTGTCTGTCAAAAACCGCGGAGGCAAAAACCAGGCTTTCCATGACCCACGCTTGACCGATCAGGCCGTTACAAAAGTCCTTCCAGGGGTTTTTCCTGATCCAAAACGAAGCCTCCATCGGTCTGGCACTCCTGCTCTTCAGGTATTCAATGGCTTTGTCGGCACTGGATTTGTATTTCTCATGGCCTGTTTTTTGAAAGGCCCAGCTCATGGTAAACAACCAATGCGCTGTATTGCTGACCGGGGTTTTCAGATCGCCATAGGGTCCGTTCTGACCGGGGGGGAATTCACCGGCCTGGCCTTGGGTTTCCAATGCCCAATCGGTTTCTTTCAATACCGTTTCAAAAAGTGATGCCATGCTGTCAAAATTGGTTACGAATATAATCAGATTTTTTCTCTTGTCCACAAAGAAGGGCAACTATTGTGTTTTTAAAAGTCGGGCGGAAAAAATTAATGGAAAAATAACCCGGGTCATTTCTCCCGGATTTTCCGCAACAGTATGTAGTCGTGTAAAAGAACCCATGGTGAAAAATACGGGATAAGATTGGGGGCAAAAGCAATGCAAGTGATGTTCTATTTTCACCGTATATTTGCGCTTTTATTCACATTGAGCAGTAGCGTATGGCTTTGGATCAGATTGACGTTGATCAAATCGGCAAGAGGGATCCCAACAAAATGAGTTTCCTCGAGCACTTAGAATCACTGAGGTGGCACATCATTCGATCTTTCATCGGAGTTGTTCTGATCGGAATCGTCGTTTTTCTAATGAAAGACTTCGTTTTTCAGACCGTCATCCTTGGACCCAAAGGAGCGGATTTTTTTACTTATCAAATGATTTGCGGCTTTTCTGAAAGGCTCTGCTTTTATCCACCGGAATTCCAACTACTTACCCGCGACCTGGGAGAGCAGTTCATCGTCCATTTAAAAGTATCTTTTTTTCTCGCCCTCATCCTCGCCATTCCCTATGTGTTTTACGAGATGTGGAGATTTATTAAACCCGGTTTGTACGAAAAGGAAAAAAAAGCGGCCAGGGGCTTTGTTTTTGTTTGCTCCACACTTTTTTTCACAGGGGTACTCTTCGGCTATTACATCATCTCCCCTTTTGCCATTACCTTTCTGGCCTCCTACGACGTAGGAGCCGTGAGTGCACCTACGCTGAACAGTTATGTCAATTACATGACCATGTTCACACTTCCCACAGGCATCGTTTTTCAGCTGCCGGTAGTGGTGTATTTTCTCGCTGGAATCGGTCTTATCGGGCCGGGGGTTATGAAGCAATATCGCAAACACGCTTTCGTGGGAATCCTCGTACTGGCATCCATTATTACCCCGCCCGATGTAATTACGCAATTGCTGATTTCCGGCCCCCTCTATATACTTTACGAGATCAGTATTGTCATCGCAGCCAGAATTGAAAAGCGCAATAAAATTTAAATCATGCAGCGAATATCCTCTAACCTCACTCTTTTTTTTAAGATTTTTATCCCGGTTTTCTGGACCACTTTTTACGGCTTGTTTACGCTGGTGATGTTCCTATCAGGAGACTCGACCATCCAGTTGTTCCACTCTGAGTTGCTCCGGTATTCCAATCTCTTTTTTTACCTCTCCACTCTACTGATTATGTATCTGACCATTTTTCAGTTAAAAAGAGTTGAGTTGTCAGTGGATGGGATTTTTGTCACCAACTATTTTAGAACCGTTAAGTACTCCTACGACTCTGTGGAATCCCTGGGCTATCGCAATTACTACCTTTTTAAAGTGGGCTTTATCCGATTGAAAGAAAAGGGCTTTTTCGGGAAGAAAATCGTCTTTTTGCTAAAGAAGGGATACCTGGAAAAATTCATTGAGGAGCATCCCGAAAAATTCGGTTATATGGACTTGTATCTGTAAGCTAAGAACACGACAAAAATTTATTTACATCATCGGGTTTGGGTGAGGGAGTGTATGTTTGGAGTGGACTCATTTATGCTTATTGCAGAGATATATCGATGACTTGTTTCTTAAAAAAGTAATCTGATTTGTTGATAATTGTAAAAAAGTCTTTATCTTAGGCCATTATTTTACCTAAAACTAAAGCTATGAAAAATTATGCACACAAAGATTCAAGAAATTTAACCTTCACGTGTTCACACACACACACACACACACACACACACAGCGATCTAAAGCGAACGATCATTACACATCCTACCACTTTATTCATGCCCCTTCAAATGCAATAAGTCGCTTTTTTCATACCCTGTGTTCAAAGCAGAAATTTGCATTGTTTATGATTTTATTTTTAATTGGTTTTAATTCAGACAGACTACTTGCCCAACCGACTCTTACTTGCCCAGATTATTCCTTCTGTATTGAATTTGATCCATTGGATTGTAATAAGATTAAGGTTTCAATGAACGGTGTTCAGGGATTAGAAATTTCCGGTCTAAGATTTGAAATTGATGTATCTGGTGTAATAATTGATGTACAAGCTACTGAGGATGAGTTTTCAAATACGGCTATTGGACAAAACTTTTTCAGCTCGGCAAGCCTTACTGTGACTCAGAATTTAATTACTATTAACTATTTTACAGATGATCCTTTAAATACCTTCATGTCTTCAGAGGAATGCCTGGAAATTGGTACCATTGTAATTGATCACATAGAACTTGACTGCATTACTGATGCAGCCCTTGCAAGCGTTCAAATAATACCATTTTTCAACGGCCCTCTATTTATTGGTCCTGGAATTAATAATAGCATTTCTTGTTCCCAGTATACCATCGATTGCCCCTGTTCAAATGATTGTTCAATCGACAACTGGAGGTTTTGCTTTTCACAAGACGGATGCGGTAAAGTGAATGTTCTTTTGCTGGACCTTGATGGTGTAAATAATGTATCCGGGATTAGGTTTGGTTTTATTTTTGACCCTGAATTAGAGATTGATAAACAATTGACCAAGAATTACAATGAGAACAGTCCCTTTCTGAAAGGCAATAACTGGGAAGCCGAGAATCTGAATATTACA
>SKYC01000205.1 GCA_007128085.1 Saprospiraceae bacterium
AAGACTTGACCCTGAATTCACGCTGCCCCGTCCTCAACTCTGAAAAATACCCGACCGATATGCAGACAATTTTTCCAAATTCTGAGTAAATACCTGCAAAGCGATCATACAACTCTGCGGGATCCGGCTCACCTTCTGTCCGATTCTTGAGTCTACTCGCTTTTTTCTCCCAAAATTGACGAAAGTCTTCGTCCAGTTCATCAAAACTTTTGGCTCCCGCCACCGTCTCTACATCGAGAAATAATACTTTTTCCAGTCTTACGTTTTTTATCATGATTTATTTGCTTAAATTTACCATTCCAATTGTCACTGTCATTTCTTTGTCCTCTCCAGTTTTGCATTACAAAAATCTAAAAAAAATGTGATGAATACATCAAAATCCAAGAAAAAACTTTCAGTATTGGCCATTATTTTCATTATTTTGCTATTGTTGGTCAATGGTTATTTGTTGTACGACAGGGCTTCCAAAGATCAGGAGTTGAGACATCAACAAAGGGATCTGACCGAAATCCGACAACTCCAAAGTGAACTGGAAAAAGAGTATTACGAAGCACTGGCCGAGCTGGACGACATGCGCACAGATAACGAAGAACTCAATGCGATGATTGACCAGCAAAAAGAAGAACTCACCCGACAGCGCAACCGCATTTCCAACCTGATTTACGAAAATCGCAACCTGGAAGAAGCGAGAAAAGAACTTGAATCGCTCAGGGTTAAGGTCGACCAGTACCTCGAAAAAATAGATGAGCTGACCGAAGAGAACATCGCTCTGATAGAGGACAAAGAGCGATTAGAAAAGGAAAAACGCCTGCTGACAGAGGAGGTGACCGCTGAACGGGAAGCCACCGATGAACTCATGGCCATACAGTCCGACTTGGTCAGAGAGCGCGAAATGCTCGATGATGAACTTCGCCATTTGGCAAAAAAAGTAGACCAGGCATCCGTCATCGATGTGGTCAATATTGAGGTAGACGGATACCGGGTGACCGACAGAGGCAGGGAGCGAAGGAGACGAAGCGCAAGAAATGTCGATATGTTGAGGGTGTGTTTTGAAACCACCACCAATGAGCTGGTTAATTTTGGAGACGAGACATTTTTCATCCGCATCATTTCGCCGGGAGGTGAAACCATGGCCATCGAATCTCTGGGATCCGGAGTTATTGAGAAGCTCGAGACTCAGACTCAGGTGCGATTTACTCAAATGCAAACCGTAACCTATGACAGCGACCCGCAAACAATTTGCTCGGATTGGTCACCCAACATCAACTTTACCTCAGGTACTTACACCATCGAAATTTACAACAAGGGATACATCGCAGGTACTACACAGTTTGACCTCCGATAGATTTCCGCTTTGAATGTAAAAACAAAAATCCGGCTCAGAGCCTTTGGATTCCCGTTTTATTTCAGATGAGCCCGGGGTCTGGACAATTCTGTACCCATACATCCCCCCGGGCTAGAACCTCGGCTACCTCGGGGCCTTATTTTCTAACCCATCCGAAAAACTCAAATACCCCCCTTGCGGTATAACAATCCGATATATTCGCTGTTAGAGTAAAGTGAGTGTTAAAAGGGCGCAGTAAAATATACCAAACCCAAATTCGGCACTCGGAACCGTGATTGCAACTACAGAAACACAACAATGAGAGGTTGGAAGTTTAAAAGGTGGGAACCCGGGCCTCAGGGCGACAATATCTTCGACAATTTACTGGAAATATTCAGGCAATTATTGCTGTACACCGCAGGCAATGCCTCCGAGGCCCTCAACTGGATGACCGAACTGGACAGACAGCATCACTTCACGACAGAAGATTACGGGATGGCGGATTTTATTGAAGAGTTGAAGGAGAAAAACTTTTTAAAGTCACAGCCCGGAAGACCGGGGACGGACCTACAGCTGGATTCAAAAATGGAGATCCACCTGCGACGCACCGCCCTGGATGAAATATTCGATCAACTGTCAAAATCGGGCCGGGGAAATCACGATACGCGCTACAGTGGCAAGGGGGACGAGACCACGAGCGAACTGAAAAAGTACGAATACGGCGACCCACTAGACAAGATCTCTATGCCGGACTCTCTTAAAAATGCAATATTGCGATCGGGCCTGAATGACCTGCAACTTTCTCAGGAGGATCTCGAAGTAAAGGAAACCTATTACAAAACCCGAACCAGCAGTGTGCTCATGATCGATATCAGTCACAGCATGATTCTCTACGGTGAAGACAGAATCACCCCGGCCAGAAAGGTGGCGCTGGCCCTTTCGGAATTGATTACAACCAAATACCCGAAAGACACCCTGGATGTCATCGTATTTGGCAACGACGCCTGGCAGGTAGAGTTAAACGAACTGCCTTATTTAGAAGTGGGTCCCTACCACACCAATACGGTGGCGGGCCTGGAGTTGGCCATAGATCTTCTCAGAAAAAGGAGAAACCCCAACAAACAAATACTGATGATCACCGACGGCAAGCCCACCTGCATAAAACAGGGAAAAAAATACTATAAAAACAGTTTTGGTTTGGATAAAAAAATTCTAAACCGGACACTGACTCTTGCCCATAAATGCAGGAAGATGAGGATACCCATCACCACATTTATGATAGCCAGCGATCCGTGGCTGGTCGATTTTGTAGATCAGTTTACCAGAGCCAATGGGGGCAAAGCTTATTACAGCTCCCCGGACAATCTGGGAGAATTCATTTTTAAAAATTACAAAAACTAATTTCCAGATGAGCAAGAAAATGCCTCAAACTCTCGGAGCTTTAAAAAAATCAAATTACCGGGCAAAATCGGTAAGAGCAGAAGTTAAAGCCAATTTAATCGATAAAATCCGCGGGCAAAAAAAAGTATTTGAAGGAATTTACGGTTACGACGAAACCGTCATTCCCGAAATTGAAAAAGCTTTACTGGCGGGGCACAATATATTGCTCCTCGGACTGAGGGGTCAGGCCAAAACCAAAATTGCGCGTGGACTTAAATCTCTATTAGACGAAAAAATTCCGGTAATTGCGGGCACGGAAATCAACGATGACCCCTTGAATCCCATCAGTTTTTTGGGTAGAAGTATAGTGGAAGAAATGGGAGATGCAACCCCCATTGAATGGATTTCAAGAGACGAGAGATATGTTGAAAAACTCGCTACGCCGGATGTCAGTGTTTCCGACCTCATCGGAGACCTCGACCCCATCAAGGCCGTCAATCAAAAGCTATCCTACTCGGATGAGCGCAGCATTCACTTCGGACTCGTGCCTCGCTCCCACCGGGGCGTCTTTGTGATTAACGAACTGCCGGACTTACAAGCCAGAATACAGGTCGCATTGTTTAATATTCTGGAAGAGGGAGACATACAAATTCGGGGATTTAAACTCCGGTTACCATTGGACATTCTTTTTGTTTTTACGGCCAATCCGGAGGACTACACCAATCGAGGCAATATCATCACGCCCCTGAAGGACCGAATAGAAAGTCAGATAACCACTCACTACCCCAACGATCCCGATGTCTCCAAGGCCATTACAAAATCCGAAGCGCGCATCGGTAAAGAGGTGTTCGAGTCAGTAGATATAGCCGAAGCGGCAGAAGACCTGCTCGAGTTCATCGCCTTTCAGGCCAGAGAATCCGAGTTTATCGACCACGCTTCCGGTGTATCTGCAAGAATGACCATTTCGGCCAGAGAACTGCTCTTCAGTACAGCAGAACGCCGAATGTTGCTGCACGATGAAAAGAAGACGTCCATCCGACTGAGTGATTTTTGGTCCATCATTCCCGCCCTCACAGGTAAAGTGGAACTCCTTTACGAAGGGGAACTCAAAGGTCCGCACGAAGTGGCTTTTGAAATCATTGGACAGGCCATTAAAGAACTCTTCCTGGAGTACTTCCCCAATCCGACCAAAAAAATTAAATCGGGAGACAGGGATTTATACAACACCTTGAAAGCGTGGTTTGAAGGGAAAAATACCGTAGAATTAAACAACGATGA
>SKYC01000355.1 GCA_007128085.1 Saprospiraceae bacterium
ACGTTATATTAGAAGAGTTTACAAATAAAAAAAATTTACTTACACAGTTTTTTTATTTTTAATAACAATTTACCTAATATAATGAATTGATATGAGCACAGTTTCCACAGACTATTTTGAAAAGGCCCTGGAGTATGTACAGAAAAAGGGGTTTAAAAACATAAAGTCCAAATACGATGAATTTGAAGACACCACTTCATTTTCACAGGACGGAGAAAAAACGGTAGCTCCGGACATTACGGCTACCAAGGGAGGAGGAAAAAGTTATTTCCAAATTTCCCTCAAAAACGACGACGAAACCGGGACTGTTTCCAAATGGAAGCTTTTTGCGACGCTGGCTGAAATGAAAGGCGGAAAACTATTTCTTCTTGCACCCAGAGGTCACAAGTCCTTTACTGTAAATATCGTAAAGACTTACGATCTCAATGCAACTGTTATAAGTATTTAAAAAATTAATAAACAATGAGAAGAAAAAATTTTACAATGGGTAGTGGGAAGTATTACTTCCAGGTGAGATCCGGGCAGAGTATGATCACTATCAACAGAAAGTCTAAACCGGCAGCGGTAACTACCTACCTACATTACAAACGGATTGGTAAAAATTGCGAATGGCTCGGCAAATGGAACGGAAAGAAATTTATAGAAAGTACAGCGCCATCTTCTTAACAAAAAACCATGTATCATGAGTCCTCCACAAAGCATTAAAGTTAAAATCGTTGAAAACACCAACCGAAAAGTAAAAATCAGATTGATGAATGCCAACCGGATCCTATCGGTTCCCAAAAAAGCATTTGATCAGCGATACGAAAGGGGGTTTTACGAAGTAGTAAATCCCGCATCGCTTGAAGTGAATATTTAAGCTGGTTTACACTATTAAAAGTACATACCCATTAGGAAGCCTTAGTGGGTATTTTTTTATGAAAAAAATTAAATTATGGCTGATTTAAAAGACCAAATAAGTACACAACTTACATTTCCATCAGACAGCTCTGAAAATGCATTGATTCAAGAAGTAGCTGATTTTCTGTACGAACATCTCGACCAATACGGAGACAAAAGGGAAGACATTGTCAAATGCCTTAAATACGCCCTCAGCGAAGAACCCGGTAGAGGTGGATTTGTCGTAACGGCTCGTGATTCACAAAAGAAAATTGTGGGCGCAGTGGTAGTAAATGAAACCGGGATGTCCGGTTACATTCCCGAAAATATCCTCGTTTATATAGCTGTAGACGGGGCGAAAAGAGGGTACGGCATTGGAAAAAAATTGATGTACGCCACCATGGACAATGCGAAAGGTGCCATTGCTTTGCATGTCGAGCCCGACAACCCGGCCAGACACCTCTATACCAAGGTAGGGTTCACCAACAAGTACCTCGAAATGAGGTATCAGCCGGACTAAGGAAATACATTGCCAATTCCACGGTTCCTTTTTTATATTAAAAATTCTTTTTATATTTGATTTTTATCAAAGGGAAATGCCCCATGTGTCAAACACGGTTAAGCATGGTGGAATGCCCGGAATACTTTTTTCCAATAAGCCCCTCATTTTCATGAAATGGCAAACTTCGAAGGTCCAAATCAGTAGATCGAGTTACCAGAACAACATTTACTTTTTAAGGAAATTACTGGGACCCAACAACAAAATGTCCTCAGTGGTGAAGGGCAATGCCTATGGTCACGGTATTAAAACGTTTGTTCCCCTCGCTCTGGAGTGCGGAATTGACCACTTTTCCGTTTTCAGTGTTTCTGAAGCCTATGAGGTATTTCAACAAACTGAAGAGTACAAACCGACCATTATGATCATGGGCATGATTGAGGAAGAAGCCATGGAGTGGGTAATCGTTAACGAAATCGAGTTTTATGTATTCGACCTGGACCGACTGAATAGCGCCATTCAAACAGCATTGGCCTTCAAGAAAAAGGCATTGGTTCACCTCGAGGTAGAAACGGGCATGAACAGAACGGGTTTAAACGAACCCGAATATTTAAATGCCCTGGAGATCATTGAAAGAAACAGACAGGCCATAGATCTAAAAGGGGTATGTACCCACTTTGCAGGTGCTGAAAGCATTGCCAATTACCTCAGGATTGAACACCAAAAATCCAAGTTTCTCAAGATGAGAGAACTGGCTTTAAACCGAAAATTCAAAGTGGACTACTTTCACTCCTGTTGTTCAGCAGGAGCCGTTCGCTACCCTGAGATGTTGCACGGTTTCGCCAGAATTGGAATAATGCAATACGGTTTCTGGCCGAGTTTTGAAACTTTTATTGAATATTCAAGCGATGAAATAGATAAAACAGATCCACTTTCAAGGATTATAAGCTGGAAGAGTAAGATCATGGATATAAAGCATGTGAAACGCGGACAATATATTGGATACGGCAGTATATACCAGGCCGGAAGCGAAATGAAAATTGCCATTATCCCCGTTGGTTACGGCAATGGATACAGCAGATCACTCAGCAATATCGGCCGGGTTTTGATCGGTGGTGTACGCACTGTTATAACGGGCAAAGTAAATATGAACCTGATAAGTGTGGATATATCCCATATCCCCAACGTCCGGAAAGGTGACGAAGTGGTACTCATTGGTAAACAAGGTGAAATGGAGATATCCGTAGCGGATTTTGGAGACGCCAGTAAGCAGATCAATTACGAGTTACTGACCAGACTACCACAAAATTTGCCGAGAGAAATTGTCGATTAAAAAAACATTATTGCCAATCTTTTGATTATCAATATAAATTTCAATTTAAAACACTATGGCTTTTTTAACACTCAATAAGTCCAAATTAAAGGAAAACTACCTTTTCCTCGATAAACTTTTCAGGAAAAACAATATCGAATGGTCCATTGTCACCAAACTTTTGTGCGGCAATAAAATCTTTATTAAGGAGGTGCTCGATCTCGGTATCAACGAAGTGTGTGATTCCCGTGTCAGTAATTTAAAAAAGGTAAAAAGCATCAATCCAAACATCACTACGGTTTATATTAAACCTCCGGCAAAGCGCAGCATTGAAGAGATTATTCAGTACGCAGATGTAAGTTTCAATTCTGAGAGTACCACGATTGAACTTTTGAGTAAAGAGGCGGTCAAACAGAAAAAAGAACACCGGATTATCATCATGATTGAATTGGGTGATTTGAGAGAAGGTATCATGGGCGACCACCTCATTGAGTTTTACGAATCTATATTCCATCTGCCAAATATCAAGGTAGTGGGTATTGGTTCCAACCTGAATTGCTTACACGGGGTTATGCCGTCTCAGGATAAATACGTCATTCTCAGTTTGTACAAACAATTGATCGATACCAAGTTTGGTAAAACCATACCCTGGATTTCCGGGGGAACCTCTGTGGTCATACCCATGCTATTGAACAATACCCTGCCGGGAGCGGTCAATCACTTCAGGGTGGGTGAAACCCTTTATTTCGGTGCCGACCTCGTCAACGAAACCACCATTGAGGGCATGCACAACGATGTATTTAAACTTTATACTGAAATCATAGAAATCACAAAAAAACCCAAGGTGCCCATTGGTGAATTGGCGGAGAACCCCTCCGGTGAGCTTTATGAAATTGATGAAAAGGATTACGGTAAAATGAGTAAACGAGCCATCATTGACATTGGATTGCTCGACATTTCTCCCGATTATCTCATTCCCGATGACACCCAGCTTGAAATTGTAAATGCGAGTTCCGACATGTTGATCATCAATTTAGACAACAGCAAAAAAGAGTATAAAGTGGGGGATCTTATTTCTTTCAGACTGAAATACATGGGAGCCCTGGGATTGCTCAACTCCTATTACATTGGAAAAAAAGTGGTTGATTGATGGAGGGCTCTCAACCATTCCATTCGGAAAACTCAATCTTCCCACAATTCAAATCCAAGTAGAATTTTTAACTCTGGATGAGTACTCAATCCATCTGCCATTCCTACAGCCGATTCGATTTC
>SKYC01000207.1 GCA_007128085.1 Saprospiraceae bacterium
AAAATCTCCCTGCCCTCGAGTGCCGGAAATCGATCGATGTTTCTAAAAATCTCGGACTTCAGTTGATAGTAATACTCCTCATTGTCGGGGTACATATAGACTTTTAAAACTGCGAGGTTTACAGAAATTTGGGGGATTTCACTGTAATCCACCTGCTCGAGGTGAGTGAGAATCTCATCCATAAACAACAATTGGTATTCCTGAGTGGTAAAAGCCTTTTGACTGAGTGCCGTGGCGTAATACCTCAGTTTTTCCGCCATGAAGAAATAGTCCAGATTTTTGGCTATCTGTTCGAGGTTCAGACGCGTTTCTCTCTTCATCTCAGACTCGAGCATGTAGAAGTAATTTTTCTCTATCTCGTACTGGTGGTAGTAATAAGAGGCCGCTACTTCGTACTGGCGGTTGGATAGTCGCCTGGCGGATTTCAATACAGAATTGTAGAGGGGTTCAATTTTTCGCCTCGCGATGGACTTCATCAGGTATCCCGCTTCGTGCAGGGGGTTTTCCTCGAACTCTTCAATGGCGAGAAACTCCTCAATGAGTTTTAATAAATCCGAACACAGTTTCCTAAATCTCGCATCCGAGTACTTTTTTCCAGGGTAGAGTTCACTAAACACCGCCTCCTTATTCAACTCGTCTAATTCTCCCTTTTTTAGCGTTTCGTAAAGGAGATTGAACAGCCCTATCATCTGCTCATTTACATTGAAATAGGGGGAACAAATAAATTTTTCCAACCTGTTTAGTTCGGCCGGTGAAAATGTCTCTATTACCTTGACTACTTTAATCCTTGCGATGCTCATGAAAACAAATGGGGGTTATTACAACTTCTTCCTTCTTCTTTTGGAACTCAAAGTAATCAATTTTTCTATACCCGTCGGAGCTTAACCATCACTTTCTAAAAAAGATTTACCTTCGATTTAAATTTGAACGGCCTCCAACCGGACAAAATTAAAAACAGCGGAGAAAATCACCGTTTAAATTACACAAAAATACAATTTTAATGATCTGGCTGGCTGCTCCACTTTTTAAAAAATTTTTAAGGGCCCAAAACGGCTATTTTTCAAATAAATCTATGTCCTATAATTAAAATTAAACTACATTCAACCTGCGCGATCAGAGACTAACGAATACCGAATTTGTTATATGATAACTCTCTTTAATATGAATAGAAAAAAAATGTATATAAATTTTTTTGTTATCTAAATCTAAGGTATCTTTGTATTTCAACCATTTGAACACAACAGCATGGGCTCAATTTTCAAAATACTACTCAGGACCGGATGGATACTCCTGCTTTGTCATTTTGCTGTTATGGCCGTGGCTCAAAGCGGTCCCAGCCCCTATATTTCCGAAAAAATACTCATCAACTCCCAATACGATTCGGATAAGTACAATTCATTTGGCTCACTTTTTTTCATCATCAATCACCCCAATAACGGATCGGCTAAGGTCAAACAAACGGCCAAGGGTCATCGATACTTTGAATATACGCCCGACAGTAATTTTGTTGGTAGAGATACCATTTCCATTGAAGTTCACTACAGCGTTGGAATGAACGCCAATATAGGATGGTACCACTACGCTTTCGAAGTCAAGGAGTCGATTGTATACATCAATGACGCAGAGTTTTCCCTTCCCGCTGGAAGCGATTATACTTTTATCGATGTAATGGAAAATGACAGCAGCACGTTGGGTGACCTCAGTTTTAAGCACATTTCACTTGTCAGCAAAGGATCTGTGGACCTCGTCAACGATTCCCTGTTCTTTAAACCCGAGGAAGACTATCACGGAATGGCTTATGTCACCTATACGGCTTGTGACAGCATTAACGAATGCGGAACAGCACTGGCCATCATCAATGTGGTAGATACGACAGACATTCCCACCCATGGAGAGATTCATCTCCACACCATGAAAAACAGATCGATTCGGGTTACGATGCCGGATGACGGATTTGAACTCGTGGATACCGCTCAACTCGGGTTTGTCAATCCAATGGGCAATACCGGAATTTGGAATTACAAGCCCATTCAAAATCTGACCGGCTTGGATTCCTTTACCTTTGAAAAAGACGAGGAATACTACAGAACGGTTTATGTGACCATTCACGATGTACCATCGCCCAATACATTTTTGGTCGACAACTACATTTACACTCCGGCCAATGAAGAAGTGGATTTCAATGTCAGAGACAACGACATCAAGAAAAACGCAAATGTCAGCAGTTTTTCCAATCCCTCTCACGGTGACCTGACTCATCACGGAAGTGGAAACTTCACCTTTAAGCCCGACTCCAATTACACCGGTTCGACGAATTTTTCTTATACCGTCTGTATTTCCGGTCATTGCGAAACTGCATGGGTTTTTATTTACGTGGGAGATTTGAATCCACAAAACGATGAGACCTACTACCTGACGACTACCAAAAACCGACCTTTGGTAATCAATTACGAGGTACCCATTTCCAACTTTTCGTTTCATGTGACTCAGGATCCTTCCGCAGGTGAGTTGGAGGTGCACCCGGGAGTCGATACTATACAGATCGGTTGTAAAGATGTGATTGGAAACAATCTCGTTGTTTATACTCCCGACTCCAATGAAGTCGGAATAGACGAATTTGAGTTGGAATACTGTGTCGATGGCCAATCGGATTGTCACATCGTAAAAATAGAAGTTGAAATTATAGATCTGGAAGTAGAGGCCAATTGCCCCTGCCTGGATGACTGTGTATGGCCAGGGGATGTCAATTACGATGGAAAAGTTGACTTTCGCGACTTACTTTCTCTGGGGTGGTATATGGGTAGTGTCGGTGTTGAAAGAGAAGAAGTCAACCTGGATACCTGGTACGGACAAACCGGAGATGACTGGAGCAAAGAACAGGTTTCGGGAGAAAATTTAAAACACGCAGATACGGATGGTGACGGCGTCGTACAGGTCGCAGATACTCTGGCTATTTCAAAGTTTTACAACAATGTCCACACCCTGTTGGTAGAACAAAAGTTAGATTTCAAGCCTTATTCGGTGAGTTTGGTGGAATCTACTTCAGGACCTTATGTGCCCGGTGATTTGGTGATATTCGATGTAGTGGTTGGATCAAATTCAAGCCCGGTAGTTGATTTACACGGCATTTCACTCACGTACAGCTTTAACAATACGCCCTACGATTTTTCTGATCTGGGAGCCAACGAAGCTCCGGATTCATGGTTGACTTACGACGGTCCTTCCGTCTTCATGAGTAAAGACTTTGACGAGCATGTCGACTTTGCTCTGACCCGGGTAGATGGTTTGGGCGCTGCGGGATTTGGTATTGTAGCGGAAGTGAAATTTGTCATTGAAGATGATTTCGACGGATTTAGAATGGTCCCCGGCGAACCCACTACTGACAAAGTAGAGATTGTCTTGGACAACATTGTCGGATTTTTTACCAATGGAAAAGATTATCAATTCCCCAGTTCATCTGCAGTATTTGAAATTTTCCTTGAGGGAAAAGAAAAAGGCCCAAAAGAGTTTGACCCATCACTATTGAGAGTGTTCCCCAATCCGAGCAATGCGGCCCAGGGAGTTCAGTTGCATATGAACGGAGGGTATTCAATAGAACAAATTGAAGTTTTTGACATACAGGGCAGACTCTTGAGAACGCATACCGAGCGGATGGTTGAAAACAACAGGGGCTTTATAAATCTCAAAGAGGCTGCAAGTGGACTTTATATCGTCAGAGTGACTACAGATGGTGGTGTGATCACGAAAAAGCTGCAATGGGTCAGTCAGTAAACTATTCTACATCTTCCTATTTACCTTTTTATTCATTGGATTGAGACACGGACTCGATTCTATAAAGGCAATCAACTTGCATGGCTCTGCCTTTAAATCCTCTTTTCAAACAAAGGCCATTATCCTTCAAAGTATTTCTGAATAATTCCTTTTGTGGCCGGTACGTAAGAACTGCCAAATAAATTGACGTGCACCAGCAAATAATACAATTGACTGAGTTCCATGCGGCTTTCAAAACCCGGAGAAAGAGGGTATTCTTCCTCATAGGCTCGGTAAAATTCACTGCTGAACCCTCCAAAGAGATGAGTCATGGCAAGATCCATTTCCCGGTGTCCGAAATACACCGCAGGATCAATGACAAAAGGAGTTCCACTTGCATCCGCTATCAGATTGCCGGACCACAGGTCTCCGTGCAGCAGAGAAGGTCTTTCGCGGGGATATATCTCATGGATGATGTGTATCCATTGTTCCGGCTTTTGGGTCAATTCCTCGCTGAGTAATCCGCCGGAAGCTGCCATTTCCAACTGAGGAAGTAGTCTTCTGTAAAAATAAAACTCCGCCCACTCTCCCATTTTACCATTGAATTGATCCAATGTTCCGATGTAATTGTCCATCTCATGACCAAAATACCCGGCCTTGGCATTCTTATGCATACCGGCCAATTGGCGACCGAAAGTTTCCATGGAGCGACTTCTTCCGCTTTGAGAAATTTCAACAAAATCCATAACCAATAAGCCCTTCCCGTTCTCTTCCAATTGTCCGATCAAAGCGGGGGCATTCAGGCCTCCCACTTGCATCAACTTTTCCAAACCATCCCCTTCTGCCCTGGACTGCAAGTCTCCTCCAGAATCGAAGTAGTATTTAATAAACCACCTCACCGACCCGGAATCCCACTTGAAGAGTTGACTCCCCTTTGCGTGGGAAATATACTTTAATGAACCGGAAGAGAGGTCGGCACCTAAACTCTTAAGTGCCCTTCTAATAAATTGATCCGCTTCCACGATCAGAGTCTTTTCCTTTCAATAATATCTGTCAGATCGCCCTTGTAATTTTTGCCCACCGGGATCATTTTGAGTTTACCGTCTTCTTTCATTTCAATCGTATTGCCCACAATGGCATCGATGCAGTTTATATTTACAATATAAGATCGGTGAACCCGGATAAAAGAATCAGCAGGGAGCTTGGTTTCCAGGCTTTTCATAGTTTGCAGCGCTACAATTCGCCCCTTGGGAGTCCTGATGATGACGTAGTCTTTCAGACCTTCAATATACATAATTTCCGTATAGTGTATGCGAATAAACTTTTTATCCGATTTTACAAAGATGAAATCCTCGGTTTGGTTGCCATTGGTATCATTAGAGGTTTTGTCCTCGCCCTTTTTTTCTACCTTGTCTCTGACCTTGTTCACGCATTTCATAAATCGCTCCAAAGAGATGGGTTTTAATAAGTAATCGACCACATTTAACTCAAACCCCTCCACTGCGTAATTGGGATAAGCCGTCGTCAAAACCACAAATGGAGGGTCGTCCAAAATTCGCAAAAAGTCCAATCCACTCAACTTGGGCATTTCAATGTCCAGAAAAATCAGATCCACTTCATTTTTTGAAATAAAATCGTTGGCTTCAATGGCATTGTTGCACCTGCACAACAACTCAATATCCGGCAATTGCTCAATATAGGTTTGAAGCACATCCAGAGCCAGAGGTTCGTCATCCACAATAATGGCTTTAATCATCACTTTTAGGTTTTTTATGAAAGACTAATAAAACAGTCTATGACTGAGATATACAAAGAGAGATACCATGGTTTTACTTTGAATTTTTGTTGCGCAACCGTCATTCCAGCATCAATTCCAAATTTACGATATATTCTGCACTTTTATCCCTGATTTCCAAATGATGTTTACCCGGATACAGAAGTTTTAACCTCCGCTTTATATTTTCAAGTCCAATACCCCCAACCTCGTTGGATATCTCCAGGCTGTTTAAATCCGCCGGCTTGCTGTTGCGAATTTGAAACCAAATTTTATTGTCTTCCAGTTTCATATGAAGCTGAACAAGGGATTTTTCAACCGATTTATTTACACCGTGTTTAAAGCAATTCTCGATAAAGGGAATAAACAAAAGAGGCGTAATTTTTTGATCGCTCATTGCCCCTTCCAACTCAAAAATAACCTCCGTTTTAACTCCATGTCTGAGTTTCTCCAACTCCAGATAGTTCTTTATGTAATCGACCTCTTTTTTAAGAGGTACTTTTTCTGAATTGGATTCATACAACATATACCTCATCATGTCGGACAGTTTCAAAACAATGGCGGGGGCTGAATCGTCCTTTTTCAGTGTCAAAGCGTACAAGCTGTTGAGCGTATTGAACAAAAAGTGAGGATTGATTTGGGATCGCAGAAACCGAATTTCGGATTGCAGATTTTGGGTCGTGAGCTCTCGCAATTCCCTTTGTTGGCGCAACCAGTCAGAGATGATCTTCAGAACAGTAGAAGAGAGGACAATAAAGAGCGAAGCCAGGTACTGTTCTACCTGCGTTTCCAGCACTCTCAATTGCAGGTCGGGGTGGGCATTGAATTTCAGGTAAAACAGAAAAGTTCGAATCGGGCTGGCTATGAGCAGGGAAACCAACAAGAGTAAAATATAACGGAATATTTTCTTTTGAGAGAGGTATTCCGGGATGAGGTACAATAAATTAAAGTAGACAACTCCCATATAAAAAAGGCCAAGAAGTAAAGCATTGGTCAGCCTGAACCAAAAGCCATAGCCCGGTTCCTCCAATGAGAAAAATACGGCGATTAGAAGTAACCACCAGGCTACATGGGTGAATGCTCTGCTGGTAATGAGGTCAAAAACAAGGCCCAACAGTTTACTCCTTTGGCTTTCTGTAGTCATAAACCGAAATTATAATAATTTTCCCAATCGGCTTTGAATTTTTTACATTTTTCTACAGACCTTATGACGAACAGAGTAACTTATACCATTCAGGCCCAAAACACCTTCAAACTTAACCAGGGGGCACTGTATCGGTTTTAAAGCCCATATGCGACCATTTTTCGGATATCCTGCGTGAGATATTGAGCAATTACCGTATGAATCATGAACTTACCATTTTAATGGATATCGTGTTTTCCATGATTTTTATTCTATCACAAGCCATCTTGTAGTATATTTGCGCGCCAATAAGTTGAAAGGAGTATGGTCTATCTGACGAGAGTTGAAAAATTCAATGCCGCGCATAAACTATGGGTGGAGGAATGGTCTGAAGAAAAGAACAGATCGGTATTCGGGAAGTGTTCCAATAAAAATTGGCACGGTCACAACTACAGTTTGCACATTACCGTAAAAGGGGATCCGGATCCCTATACGGGGTTTATCATGGATGCAAAAAAACTAAGTAAAATCGTTAAACGGGAAGTTTTGGATCATTTGGATCACTCCAACCTGAATCTCGACGTTCCATTTTTAAGACCCGGACTTCAGCCGACTTCAGAAAATTTAATCAAAGCAATTTGGAAGCAGATTGAACCTTCACTGTCTGAATTTAATTGTAAATTGCATCGATTGGTTTTGCATGAAACCGATTCAATCTATGTAGAATATTATGGAGAATAAAAACAAAACCGTCACTTCTAAAGGGGATGGAGACCGTCCCGAAAAAAGTGATCAAGCATTCAGTAACTTAATTGGTGCCTATACCGATATCATTGATGGTGTTGGAGAGGACAGTCAACGCAATGGCTTGTTAAAAACACCCGAGCGTGCAGCCAAGGCCATGCAGTTTTTTACGAAGGGGTACAGTGAAGATCCATCGGAAATTCTGAAATCAGCGCTATTCGAAGAGAATTACAGCGAGATGGTCATTGTCAAAGACATTGAGCTATACTCCCTGTGCGAGCACCACCTGGTTCCTTTCTTCGGAAAAGCCCATATAGGCTATATTCCAAAAGGAAAAATCGTTGGTTTGAGCAAGCTGGCCAGAATTGTGGATGCCTTTTCCAGGAGATTGCAGGTTCAGGAACGACTCACACACGAAATCCTACATTGCATTCAGGACAACCTCGATCCTTACGGGGCTGCGGTAGTCATTGAAGCGCGACACATGTGTATGATGATGCGCGGGGTTCAAAAACAAAACTCAATAACGACCACATCGGCTTTTACCGGAATTTTCAAACACGTAGAGACCAGAAACGAATTTCTAAAATTAATCGAAGCCAATTTAGCTTGATTGGATTCTATCAATAAAAACAACTTAAAATCATGAAGACAGGATTTGTTTTTCCGGGCCAGGGCTCCCAATACACAGGCATGGGCAGGGAATTATACAAAAGTAACCCGGATGCCAGAAAATTATTTGAGGAGGCAAACGACATACTGGAATACCCCATCACGGAAATCATGTTTGATGGCAGTGAAGAGGAGTTAAAGACGACAAAAATTACACAGCCGGCTGTCTTTATAAATGCCTATATCCGTTACAAAGTCAGTGGAGGACGCAAACCCGATGCAGTGGCCGGTCACTCGCTTGGTGAATTTACTGCACTGGCAGCATCGGGAGCATTGACATTTGAGGATGCACTCTGTTTGGTTTACGACCGGGCTATAGCCATGCAGGAGGCATGTGATATGGAGGATGGAACCATGGCAGCCATCATGGGATTGGACGATGCGCAGGTGGAGGAGATTTGTTCTGAGCTGAATGATCTGGTGGTCCCTGCAAATTACAATTGTCCGGGACAGTTGGTTATTTCAGGTTCCAGTAAAGGTATATCCAAAGCCATAGAAAAAGCCAAAGAGGCCGGAGCCCGACGGGCTTTACCTTTGATGGTTGGAGGGGCATTTCATTCACCACTCATGGAGCCCGCTCAAAAAATGCTGGCAGAATCGATAGAGGATACCGATTTTAGTCGTCCTGTCTGTCCCATTTACCAGAATTTTACCGGTAGGTCGCACAGCGATCCGGCTGAAATTAAAGAAAATTTATTGAAACAACTCACGGCTCCGGTACGTTGGACACAATCGATACAACAAATGGCCAGTGACGGCATTACTGATATCGTGGAGGTCGATGGTCGCGTTCTCATTGGAATGATCCGGAGAATTGACCGAGCATTAATAACAGAAACATTGTAATTTGAATCATTCTGTAGATATATCAAAAGGGAAACTATTACTGGCAGAGCCATTTATGCTCGACCCACATTTTAAGCGGTCGGTTATATTTTTATGCGAGCATCAGATGGAGGGCAGTCTGGGGTTTATCCTCAACAAACCCCTCAAGATGCGCGTGGACAGATTGGTAGCAGATTTTCCCGAATTCAATGCGAGGGTTTATTACGGAGGCCCTGTGGGAACAGATACCATTCATTATTTGCATCGGTCCGGAGATATCATTGACGACAGTCTCCCGATGGGCAACAATGTATATTGGGGCGGAAATTTTGAAAAACTCAAATTTCTCATTCAGTCGGAGGTCATCAAACCCCGGGATATAAAGTTTTTTGCCGGTTATTCGGGATGGTCAACCGGGCAACTGGCTGAAGAGCTCCACATTGGTTCCTGGATAACGGCAGAAATGGATCCCAATTACCTATTCTCTGTGCCCCCGAAAAAATTGTGGTCGAAAGTACTTGAAGTTAAAGGAGATACTTACTCCGTATTTGCAAATATTCCGGATCATTTATCCTGGAACTGAAACAGCATTCCATTGGTCGAACTCAACAATATTTCCATTATTTACGGCGATCGCCCCGTTTTAGACAAAGTCACCCTCAGTATAAAAGAGGGAGATAAAGTCGGAGTAATCGGAAAAAACGGATGTGGTAAGTCCACACTGTTAAAAATTCTTTCAGGAATACAACATCCCGATCAGGGATCTTTCAGTCTACCCACCGATACGACCATTGGTTTTTTACATCAGGATATTAAAATCAATCTCAGTCCACTGGTTCGCGACGCCTGTAAAAACGGCCTCACTGCTCTTAAATCGGTGGAAAAGAAACTGAACGACATAAAAGACAAAGCAGGTACAGAGGGAGTTTTGAGCGAAGTGGACGGACTCAAGCTCGCTGAATTGGAAGAGCAATACCGATTGCTGGGAGGCTATAGCCAGGATGCCGATGCTGAAAAGATTTTAAAAGGACTGGGGTTTGAAGAAGAGAGCATCAATAAAACAGTAGGCGAACTCAGTGGAGGCTGGAGAATGCGGGTAGAGCTCGCAAAAATTCTATTGGCACGTCCGAGTTTGATTCTTTTGGATGAGCCCAATAACCACCTGGATATGGAATCCATCATCTGGCTGGAAAATTGGTTACAAGAATACGATGGTACCGCTTTGATCGTGAGTCACGATGCCGAGTTCTTAGAAAATGCCGCCAATTCAATTCTCGAAATTGAAAGTGGCAACGCATTTTACTTTAAAGGAAAATTGTCCAAATTTAAGGAGGCCAAAAAAATCAGGGCAGAGAACCAGATGAGGACCTTTCTCAATCAACAGAGAGAAGTGGCCGACAGACAGAGAACCATCGAGCGTTTCAGGGCCAAGGCTACCAAAGCCAAAATGGCCAAGTCCATGGAAAAGCAACTGGACAAAATGGCATTGGTGGATAAACCGGAGGAGGACACCACCGCCATCAACTTTCGATTTCAACCCCCGCCGAGAAGTGGAGCTACGGTCATCAAAGCCCAAAACCTAAGTAAGAGCTATGGGGAACTCGAAGTACTGAAAAATGTAAATTTTGAAATCGCAAGAGGCGAAAAAATAAGTCTTGTAGGGAAAAACGGTGAGGGGAAAACCACTTTTGTTCGAATGATCCTGGGTGAAATTGAAAGAGACTCGGGTTCTGTAGATTTCGGTCACAACGTCCACATTGGATATTTTGCGCAAAATCAAGACAAACTACTGGATGGCAACCTCACCTTGTTGGAGTATATGGAGCGCGATTGCCCCAATGAATTGAGGCCTAAACTCAGGGGCATACTGGGTGGATTCCTTTTCAGCAATGAAGATGTAGAGAAAAAAATAAAAGTACTTTCCGGTGGAGAGCGGTCCAGACTGGCCATGGCAAAAATGCTATTAAAGCCATTCAACCTCCTTGTTTTTGATGAACCCACCAACCATCTCGACATTCCTTCTAAGGAAGTACTCAAACAGACCATTGCTCAATTTGAGGGAAGTGTGATCATCGTTTCTCACGACAGGGAGTTTTTGCGGGGACTGTCTGAGCGAACACTGGAGTTTTCCAATAAAAGCATGAAGGAGTACCTCGGAGACATCGATTATTTCTTAAATAAAAAAGGAATCGATCACATCCGCGATTTTGAGAAAAAGGAAAAAAAGCCCAGCCATACCGATGACAGTGCGGACGAAAATCTCTCAGATGAAAAAACCCCGTCCGTCGATGATTTTCAATTGCGAAAAAAACTAAACCGAACCATTTCCTACTGTGAGCGAAATATTGAAAAGCTCGAAAAACAAATCGAAAAAATAGAAGTGGAAATGGCCGATCCCAATTTTTACAGTAAAAAGGGTTCTGTAGAAACTGCTCAAAAGCACAGCGATCTGAAAAAGAAGCTGCGAGCTGAAAATCAAAAATGGGACAAAGCCGTCGAAGAGATGGATAAGTTGGAAAGTCAATAATTCCCCCCCTGCCATTACTCTTTTTCAGTCAAGTGGATAGGCTATTTACACTCCAGTCACAGAGATTCTTTATCTTATCAAATTCACTGAATTACCCTCTATGTCAAAATCGCTGCTAATTCCATCTATCCGATCACGGGCGAATAATCACATCAGACTACTCGATTAAGTGAGCTGCAAAACTTTTAAGAAGCCCTGGGGATCTTAAAAATAACCCGAGGTAAAAGCCCCACGTTTTTTATAGCACCCATAAAAAAAGTGAGCCGACGGATAAATCATCCACCGACTCACTTTTAAGCAAAAAATTATTACCACTTAAACTCGCAAAATTACTTATTGCTTGATAAATTTATCTCTTGCAATGAATTCTTCGCTCCTTAGACTAATGATATAAGTACCTGCAGACAATCCACTCACATCAATATTATGAGTCATTCCGTTTGTTTGCAGTTGTTGAACCATCCTTCCATCTACGGACATTATTTCTATGGTCAAATCTCTACCCTGCATTTCTTCAGCGAAGTTCACAAACAAGGTGGATCCTACAGGATTGGGGTACAATGCCACTTCAACTTCCTGGTGATCTCTAACAGAAGTCAAATCCGGAAGAAGTACCGCATCAATTACGTGTACAATTCCGTTTTCTGTAATTATATCAGCGACAATCACCTGAGCATCGTTTATAAAAATATTTCCGTTCTCGATGGTCACTTCTACATCCTGACCAAGCAAAGTAGTTACAATTAATCCGTCGCTCAAATCGGAAGAGGAAACTGCAGCACCCAATACGTGATACAACAATACATCGGTGAGGTCTCCTTCAGGGTCGCTCAACAATTCATCCAACAAGCCATCCGGTAATGCGTCGAAGGCGTCGTCTGTTGGTGCAAAAACGGTAAATGGTCCTTCACCGGACAATGTGCCTTCCAAACCAGCTTCCAGTATGGCCGTCTCAAGAGTATTGTGATCTCCACTTTCCTGAATAACATCCCAAACGGTCGCAGGAAGGTCAGCACCTGTACAACTAAGGGTTGGGAAACCATTGTCTGTCTGAAGGTTTTCAGACTCCTCTCCACAAGCTCCAGCCTCATTAATTCCTATTAAATAAGTACCGGTGTACTCCGCCGTCCATGTAATTTCACATCCCTCAACAATGGCTACCAGTTCAAGGTCCTCATTGATAACGGTCAATTCAGCATCCCATGACCCTGCTCCGGGTCCTTCGCATATAGAGAATGTATACTCAACTCCTTCCTGGAAATTATCTATCTCGTAGATTTCGCTCGCCCATACTTCGAATGCAGTAATCTGGAAAGTAGGGCAAACTCCGTTGGCATCCGGAGCCGGTGCTCCACCAAATTCCTGATTAAAATTGATCCATGGACCTCCTAAAAACTCAAGGCACGGCCCTTCTTCGGGAATCAGCACTGCATCAATGACGTGTACCACTCCATTGTCTGCCTGAATATCTGCCATGGTTACCAAAGCACCATTGATGAAAACATCTCCATTTTCAATGGTCACTAGCACATTCTGACCGAGCAGAGTTTCAATGGTCATCTCATTTTCCAAATCGGTTGATAACAATTCCTGTCCGGCCACGTGATAAAGTAAAATGTCCGTGAGAAGTCCTTGTGGATCCTGTAAAAGATCATCCAACAAGCCGGCAGGAAGATTATCGAAGGCATCATCCGTTGGTGCGAAAACCGTGAATTCGGCCTCCTCATCACTCAACATTTCTACCAACTCCGCTGCTGAAAGTGCTAAAAACAATGTTTCGTGATCGGGTGATCCCTCTATAATATCTGCAACCGTAACTACGGGCGCTGCGGGTGGCATAAGCACTAAGTCAATGACATGCACAACTCCATTATCCGCTTCCAGATCAGTTACGATCACCTGCGCATCGTTTACATATACTCCGGCAGAATCAATCGTGATCAATACCGTATTGCCCTCCAGTGTTTCTATGGTCATCGAATCAGAAAGATCTCCCGATAAGAATACTTCACCGGATACATGGTACAACAATATGTCGGTCAACAAACCTTCAGGGTCTGCTAACAAATCCGCCAAAAGGCTGGAATCCAATTGAGCAAAAGCATCATCAGTCGGTGCAAAAACGGTAAAAGTTCCTTCTTCATCACTCAGTGTTTCAACAAGATCCGCTGCAGTTAAGGCAGCAAATAATGTCTCGTGATCGGGTGATCCCTCTATAATATCTGCAACCGTAACTACGGGCGCTGCGGGTGGCATAAGCACTAAGTCAATCACGTGTACCACTCCGTTATCCGCTTCCAGATCGGTTACGATCACCTGCGCATCGTTTACATATACCCCGGCAGAATCAATCGTGATCAATACCGTATTGCCCTCCAGTGTTTCTATGGTCATCGAATCAGAAAGATCTCCGGATAAAAATACTTCGCCGGATACATGGTACAACAATATGTCGGTCAACAACCCTTCAGGTTCTGCCAATAAATCCGCCAGAAGACTGGAATCCAATTGTGCAAAGGCATCATCTGTCGGTGCAAAAACCGTAAAAGTTCCTTCTTCATCACTCAGCGTTTCTACAAGATCCGCAGCAGTCAAGGCAGCAAATAATGTCTCGTGATCGGGTGATCCCTCTAT
>SKYC01000089.1 GCA_007128085.1 Saprospiraceae bacterium
AAATCCCTGAGAAAAACCGCTGTGAAAAGCGATATCCCGGTTTTGGTATACGAGGGTGGGGAGGCCTTGCGCAGAGATGATTTTGCCATTAAAATGGGGACCCGGGGGATTTATAGAATACTGAATTATCTGGATATGATAGACCGGAAAGACGATAAAAAATACCCACATATTCACCTTAAGGGTTCCTCCTGGCGCCGTGCAACACAGGCCGGGTTTTTTATACCGGTGAAAAAATCGGGGGATCCGGTAAAGAAAGGCGAGGTCATTGGAATGGTTCAGGATTTACACGACCAAAAAGAATACGAAATAAAAAGCATACGGGACGGCTTTGTTATCGGAAACAGTTATTCTCCGGTTGTTCACCAGGGAGATGCACTTTACCACATCGGATACTTTTAAAAAAAGAGATGATGGCGAACAAGTTATTTTTTTACAATCGTTTGTGTCCTCTCCGGACCTACTGAAATCATGCTGATCGGAACATCGAGTTCTTTTTCCAGGAAATTCAGGTATTGAATGGCTTGCTCAGGCAGATCGGAAATTGTTTTGGCTGAATGAATGTCTGTTTTCCAGCCCTCAAAAGTTTGGTAATCTATGTTGGCTATATTTTCACCCAATTCGAAGGGCAGGTGTCCTGTTTTTTCTCCTCCCTTTAATTCGTATGCCATACCGGCTTTAAACTCAGAGAGCACCGAGAGGACATCCAATTTGGTGATGACCAGGTCGGTCACACCATTCAGCATGACAACGTATTTTAGCTGCGGGATATCAACCCACCCGCATCTTCTGGATCGTCCGGTGGTTGCACCGAACTCCTTCCCCTCATCCATGAGTTTTTCTCCTGTTTCATCAAACAATTCGGTAGGGAAGGGACCGCTACCCACCCGGGTGCAATACGCCTTTGTAATTCCGATTACTTTTTTAATGGAAGAGGGAGGAACTCCCAAACCGGTACATACCCCCGCTGTAATGGTATGCGAAGAAGTGACAAAAGGGTAAGTACCATAAGTGATGTCCAGCATGGAGCCCTGAGCTCCTTCAGCCAGAATTTTTTTGTTTTTCCCGATCAAATCATTCATGAAGTATTCGCACTCTATCAACTTGAGTGTTTTCAGTCGATCGATGGCGATAAACCATTTTTTTTCTTCTTCTTCCAGATTGAATTCAATTTCGGGATAAATGGCGGCCAGTTGAAGGTGTTTGTTTTTTAGCGCATCATATCGGCCCCTGAAGTCCGCGGTGGTGATGTCTCCGACTCTCAGGCCGTTTCTTCCGGTTTTATCCATGTAGGTGGGGCCAATACCACGGAGGGTGGAGCCTATCTTTTGGGCTCCTTTTTGAGCTTCCGATGCGGCATCGAGGTAACGATGGGTCGGGAGTATGAGGTGAGCCTTTTTTGAAATGTACAGATTGGGACTGCAATCCAAACCGGAACTCAAAAGGCCATCCAATTCCTTGCTGAAAGTAATGGGGTCTATCACCACACCATTGCCGACAATGTTTTTGGTCTCAGGCCTGAACACCCCTGAGGGTATGGTGTGCAGGACGTGTTTGTCCTTTCCGATTTTTATCGTATGACCCGCATTGGGACCACCTTGAAATCTGCAAATCGCATCGTAGGAGTCGGCCAAATGATCAACTATTTTGCCCTTTCCCTCGTCCCCCCACTGGAGACCCAGTAATACATCAACTGCCATAATGGTTTATTGCTCTGTTATTGAAGTCCAAAGGTAAGTTGTATTTTAAACATCCGGAATAATTTTGAGATATATCGGCGCGAAAATTCACCACATTTTTACTCTTGTGGCTGGTTTTAATCCGGCCATGCGACAAAGTAGTAATTTTTATTGCGGGTAAACTGATCCTCAAACTTATCGGGGCTGAGCGGTTTCCCGCTTTTTAAAAAATCCGACATCAACCCTATGTGATAGTTCAGGTTTGAAAAAAAGGTATACATCGTGGCCGGAGTAAGGCCGTAGATGTCAGCAGCACCGATGCCAAATTCAAAAACGATGACCGGCCGATGCTCTTTAATGGTGTTTATCGCCCCCTGTAATACTTTGTATTCAGCGCCCTCTACATCAATTTTTATAAAGTCAATTTTTCCGGAATAGGGTTCCATAATATGATCCAGGGTGTCGGCCGGCACCATGATGATCTCTACCTCTTCGTCGGGCCGATCAAACTTCCGCTGTAAGATTCCGCTGTATGCGGGATTGGTCTTGACCAGGTGAAAACTGATTTCTCCCTGTTTATCTGACAGACAAATCGGGTGTATACTGGAGCGGTGGCCGTAGTTTTTTTGCAATTGTTTGTAAAAGTAGGGGATGGGTTCAAATCCATGGTGCTTGCCATGGGGGCATTGATGCAGAAAAAGATCGAGAAATTCGCCTTTGTGGCAGCCGATATCTATGCAATCGGAGGCCTGATGGGTTGTCTTTTTGAGAATTTTTCCGGCCTGTCGATCGTATGTTATATTTTGGTTGAGATTGAGGGGAATCCGCAACAAAATTTTTCTGAGAAACTCCTTCATTTGATTAAATTTTTACTGTACCCAGAATTACCTGACCATATAAAAAGCGTTCGCAAGTTAGTTAAATCGCACTTTCTACCCTAATTAATAATTGCCGTGATTTAAATCTTTGTGGTTTTACTTGACTTTTTTAAATAATTTGTCGTGCACTTTGTCACTTTTTTATTGCTGCCTTATCGTTGCCTTCGAGAGCCTCAGGCAGCGGGCAGTTGTGCCTGACAACGAATCTCCGGTGGCTGAGGCGTTCCGGTGGCTGAGGCACTCGAAGCCCCCGAACCTGGAGGGTGAATTGCTGCCTTCGAGAGCCTCAGGCAGCGGGTTTGTGGAGTTTTTTTCTTTGCTGTATTCGGGAGGCACTCCAATAGTACTCAGAGACCACTTCAGGCAACGATAATCCGGTGGTTGATGCGGTTTTTCCGGTGGCTGAGGCTCTCGAAGTCCCGGAAGTATACCCCATAATCAAACCAGCTAAACATATAGTGATATTAGGACTTAGTTTTTTTTGCGGAAGAATTTTAGATTGCCTATAGCGATTGGTTGAATTAGTCCCTGGATTGAATGGCTTCTTCGGTAGAAAATACGGTTTATCGAGAGGGATTTTATGGGTTGTTACGGGCTGAGAAATACCGCCATTTGGGATTTGGGAATGAGGTATATAGCGACTCCGAGAACAGCGTAAATCAGCTGCCTGGCCACCAGGGCTTTTCTCCAGGCCAAAAGTTTTGCCTGATCATGGCTTTTTTTGGTGAAAAAAGTGGCCGCTAAAAGCAGTAAGAAACCGGAAATTCCAACGGCCATCCAAAGATCGGGCGAGTGTGTCGCGTACATCTTTTGTGCCATCCCGGTAATTAAAAAATAAAGAGCCATTCCGCTTACTGCAGAAAGTGCTGCCGTTTTAGTATGCAGAAAAGAATAGGGAATGACAAATACAGCCAACATCAAATAGGTAAAAGCCAGGAGCGACATTAAGAGAAGCATAAAGTCCGAACCGACGGACATTCCCGCGAGATGAACCATTACCCCTGCCAGAACTGCCACGATAAACCCTCCTCCGGCAACCCTGAAATAGCGGCTCCTCAATACCTTATACAATTCCGGATAACGGACTTTCTCGCTATCGGAATAATGAAAAATGACCTGATTTAAAAGCCTTTTCATCTGTTTAAAATTTTACTGTACCTATGGCTGCAGACGCAAAAATTCAAAGTAAAACCTTTGTGTCCGGCAGTAAACCTCACGGTCATGGACCGTTTTATCTGTATAAATTTTATTCCTTCCCTAAAACTGCCAACCTGGATTTTAGAGTAAACCATTGTGTCGGTCGGTTAATCGCGCAAACGAAACGGGTGAATTGGCTCAATGGAATTAACCTTTTCGACCCTTATTCGAACGGGGTTTA
>SKYC01000188.1 GCA_007128085.1 Saprospiraceae bacterium
CTTCAATCTTCAATTTTCAGTTTCATGCCTCTGGCTGCTGGCCTCTGGCTGCTGGCTGTAGACTTTCGACTATTCTGACTTTTGACTTACTTTTTATACAAAAAACCTCACTCCAATCATCAGATTAAATAATTTTTTAATACCTTAGTGGCTGCTTTAAAGATACTTAAATACACTTACAGGCAATAGAATCTAAAAACACCTATGAAGTCCAAATACCAATGGGAAACCATATACCGCGGAATTACCGCAGGAGACCGCGTACAGCTGGGGCGCGGCCTGTCGTTGATAGAGAGTAAAAAAGAAGCGGATAAAGTGGAAGCGGGGAGACTCATCGACGCCTGTTTGCAAAATACATCCGGAAAAAGCATCCGGGTTGGCATCACCGGTTCGCCCGGATCCGGCAAAAGCTCTACCATTGAATGCATCGGAATGGCCGCCATCGAACGGGGATATAAAGTCGCTGTTCTCGCCATCGATCCGAGCAGTAGCCTGACAGGGGGTAGTATCCTGGGAGACAAAACACGCATGCCGCAACTTTCCGCATCGAAAAAAGCATTTATCCGTCCCTCTGCTGCCGGTAGCACCCTCGGGGGTGTGGCATCTGCAACGAGAGAAGCCATCGCGCTTTGTGAAGCAGCGGGGTACGATCTGATCATCATCGAGACCGTAGGCGTGGGACAATCGGAAACAGCGGTCTACCACATGACCGATTTGTTTGTGTTCTTGGTTTTGCCGGGTGCGGGAGACGAATTACAGGGAATCAAGCGCGGCATCGTAGAAATGGCTGACCTGGTCGTCATCAACAAGGCCGATGAAGAACGCACACCTCTGGCCGAACAATCAAAAAAAGATTACAGCAATGCGCTCCACCTCTTCCGGGAAAAAGAATCCGGTTGGCAGGTCAAAGTCCTCACACACAGCATCTTTGACCCTAAAAAAACCGAGGCGATATTGAACGAAATGGAAGACTTTAACCGTTTCGTCAGCGAGAAGTCGTTCAAGACTTCCAAGAGGCAGGAACAACAGCTAAATTGGTTTGAGGAGCTGCTCAAAACTTCCATTATTGATGCGGTATTGTCGTCTCGAAAAGGAGTCGAAGCGCCATTTGATCCAGTAAAAAAAGAAGTGGCGAAAGGTATTCTCAGTCCGAGATCGGCGGTTTTAAAAGTCATGGAACGTCTCAAAGGTGAATTGAATCTCTGAAATTATTGTTAAACCAAACAAACTCCCCATAATTCAAAGAGGCATAAAGACGGTAAAATACCATCACAAGCACTTAAAAACAAAACCCATGATGAATTACTCCCTTACAGAAGGATTTTTGAAGAATTTTGCGACTACAGTCGTCTTGTTGTCTCTTTTTTTCTTTTCTTTCATATCCACAAACCCCCTGAGTGCTCAAAACACGGAGAGCAACTACCCCACTTTCAGTCCGCCAGTGAATTATCCACTCTCCCTATCAGGCACTTTTGGAGAGTTGAGGCGAACGGGTTTTCACTTCGGAGTCGATTTTCGATCGCAGTGGACGGGGGAAGACGACCTGATATTGGCCATTGAAGACGGCTATGTATCGAGGATTTCCGTCTCGGCCGGGGGTTACGGAAATGCTGTCTACATCAACCACCCCAACGGCTACACTTCGGTATATGCACATTTGGATCGCTTTTCTGAGGACATTGAAGCCCTCGTCAGGGAGCAGCAGTACGCTCAGAAATCCTTTGAAGTCAATTTTTACCCCGCGCGCAATCGCCTGCCGGTCGAGCGCGGTCAATTTATCGGTACCATGGGCAATACCGGATTTTCTTTTGGGCCTCACCTGCATTTTGAGATAAGAAAAACAGATGGCCAAATTCCCCTCAATCCACTGCTTTTCGGCATGGATGTGGCCGACCGCCACGCCCCTGTACTCAAAGAACTGGGAATTCACATACTGGACGACCGCGGAAATGTACTCAAGCGGACCACCCATGGACTGCAGCGCGGATCGGGAAATCAATACCGGACAAGTGTCCCCCTTTACGAAATTGAAGGTTGGCAATTTGGTCTCAGCATCAAGGGCCACGACCGTATGACCGGAACCTCCAACAGAAACGGAATTTATTACCTCGCTCTCTATGTGGATGACGAACTCTATCACGAAATACAATTCGACCGTTTGGCCTATTCAGAGCGCCCTTACTTCAGAACCCATGTTGCACACGACATCAACGTACTGGACAATAAGCGACACCACCTGATGTACAAGCATCCCGGAAACAAATTACAGATCTATTGCGACTGCCCCACTTTCGGAATAATTCAGGCTTTTGAAAACGAAAAAAGACAGATTAAAATCATCGCTGCTGACTTCCAGGAAAATGAATCCACCGTGGAATTTGAGGTACAAAGAGCGACACCGCCCTACAACCACCCCAGTCCGGTCTACACCCACAAATTCAGCCCAGACCGACCCAAAACCGTAGAATTAAGCGGAATTGATATTCACTTCCCGGCCAACGGATTCTTTAAGGAAGAGCGCATGAACATTCGGGAGGTTTCGGCGCCGGAAGGGCTGGAGGTATATTCTAACGTTTTGGAAATTGAAGAGAGGGGCACCGCCTTTTACAACCGTCCCCGCGTACGATTCACCAAACACAGTGTACCGAAAAGCCTAAAGGATAAAACCTATGTCGGCCACATCAATGAGGATGGAGAAGTGAGTATGATCAGCGGCAACTGGGAGGGCGACCGCTTTGCAGCCCGTATTTCCAGTGAGGGCCGGTACGCACTCTTTGTCGACACTATAGCCCCCACCATCCGACCCACTCGGTTTCAGCGCGACATGAGAGGAATTTCCTCCATGAGTTTTGAAATTAAAGACGACATAAACGCGCGAATGAGAAACGGCGGCCTCACATATCGCACTTACATCAACGGCGAATGGGCATTGTTCGAATTCGATTTAAAATCAGACACCATTACACACCATTTTGATCGCCCCCTGCCGCCCGGTACCCATCAACTCAAAATCACAGTACAAGACGCTGTCGGCAACAAAACAAGCCTCGAGCGGGAATTCCTGAGGTGACTGGCCAATGGCCATTGGCCACTGCATATTGTAAACTGCCAACTGCACACTGCACTTTCGACTTTTGACTTTTGACTGTTTTTGGCTGCTGGCTGCTGGCTTCCATCTCCCCACTTCCACCTTCGATCTTCCATCTTCTTCCTTCCACCTTTTGACTTTCAGACTTTCGACTTTCGACTTTTGACTTTGTTTCGTGGATTAAAAAAATCAAAAAAACGAGCAGAAATAAACTCTTTTATCCCTCCGCTGTTAAAAGAAAAAATACGATAAAATGGCAAGACCTGAAAAAGGAAATCAAGCACCCTATTTTGAGGGACCCAATGAAAATGGCGAAACCGTCAGCCTCGATGATTTCAAAGGAAAAAAGCTCATTCTCTTCTTCTATCCAAAAGACAACACCCCCGGATGCACCGCGGCGGCCTGTAGTCTGCGAGACGACTACGACACACTCCGAAAACACGGATTTGAAATGCTCGGTGTGAGCCCCGACAGCCCCAAGAAACACACAAACTTCATCGAAAAACACAAATTCCCATTCAGTCTCCTGGCCGACGAAAACAAAGAAACCCTCAAAGCCTACGGCGCCTGGGGACGTAAAAAATTTATGGGTCGCGAATACGACGGCGTACTGAGAAGTACGTTTATCATCGATGAAGACGGAAAGATAATGGAAGTTATTGACAAAGTAAAAACCAAGAAACACGCTCAGCAAATTATGGATTTGTTGAACTTGAACGATTGAGTTAGGTAAGTGAATTTTTCATAGCAGAAAGGGACTTCGTCGCAAGACGGGGTTCCTTTTTTTTTAATTATCATTAATTTAATAAAATCCACTTGCTGCCTTCCGGCTCATTTCCGA
>SKYC01000120.1 GCA_007128085.1 Saprospiraceae bacterium
ATAGATTACAAGAGGAATTGACCGCAGCAACCAAGCCCCTTTCCATTTTCAATCTTCAACCTTCAACCTTCAATCTTCAATTTTCAATTTCATGCCTCTGGCTACGGGCACCCGACTTTCAACTTTGACGTAATAAATTGCAGCGCCACCTATGATCCTATGTGTATGAGGAGAGTCAGACGGAACCACGTAAGGCACTTAAATACCGGGATGAATTGACCACAGCACCAGCTATGTGTCTATTGTGTTAGAGAAAAGAGTCAATTGAAACCAGAATGTTCATAGACTACAAGAGGAATTGACCACAGCAACCAAGCCCCCTTCCATTTTCAATTTTCCACCTTCAATTTTCAATTTTTAAAACTTTCGACTTTCGACTTTGGACTTTGGACTTTCCAACTTTCGACTTTGGACTTTCCGACTTTCGACTACTATCGACTACGTGTAAATTCCAGCCTGTTTATCGAATCGAAAAAAAATAATTCATTTCATGGTAGATAAAAATAACACGTAATGATTTGTAAAGCAATGTAGTATGACATTTTTTTTCTCAATTCGTATGTTAAGTTTTAAAAAAAGTGACGCGGATTGGCACCAAAATTGAACATTGCATGTTATCTTAGTGTAAATTCAATGTTAAATTAACATTAAGCCTTAAAAAAGTAAGTCATGAGTAAGTTAAAATTTAAAGAAGAGAGAAGGTTCCGCTTTTGGGAATTCTACGCTATATTAGGCATCATTATCTTAGGTGCGCTGTACAGAGTGTTCGAACAATTTGCCTTTGAGGCCACAATCAGTTGGTCCGCTGTAGCACTCTATAGCTCCATTGTCGCTATAGCAGTGGGAGTGGTATTTATTTTGACACGCGTCAAAATGCTGACCATCGTGTCTAAAAAGGGAATAAAGTATCAACTGTATCCTTTTCACATAAAGCGCAAGAAGATTAAATGGGAAGATATCGAAGAGTATCGCCTTGTAGAATTGCCTGGTCAAGCTCGATGGAGTGGCTGGAACATGCACTTCAATGCAGATCGTCGAAGTTTTGGTTTTGGCGAAAACAGCGGACTGTACTTGAAAATGAAGGACGGTCAGAACTTGTTTATTGGCATTGAGAGCGAAAGTGATTTGAAGGAGAGCATGGATCAATTTGCCAGAGTATCGGAATAAAACACACACCCCCTTTTTCTAAAAAAAAATGGAGCCTAATTTACTTAGGTTCCATTTTTTTTTGTGCCCGGAGCGGGACTTGAACCCGCACGGCCCAAAGGCCACAGGATTTTAAGTCCTGCGTGTCTACCAATTCCACCACCCGGGCAACAAGAAAAAGCTGTATGTAGCTTGAAAATAAATTTTGGGGAAAGATGGAAAAAAAGTGAGCGAGAGACGGGATTCGAACCCGCGACCCCGACCTTGGCAAGGTCGTGCTCTACCAGCTGAGCTACTCTCGCTTTCAATGAGCGAGTGCAAATATACAATGAGAAATTAAAAAGCCATGCAAGTTGTCGCAAAAAAATCCGATTTATACGGTTATTTTTTAATACATCCGCTTGACCAATCCTGTGGGCGGGTCAAATGGGAGTAAAAATCCGTCCTAAACTGATCAAAATGTTTTACTTTTGCGTTCTTACGGTTTAGATAATCAATTAATTAGAAGAAAGGGTCCACCAGTGAGAAAACTACAGGAACGGTTGGGCCGGATTTACTGCCGGACAAAAAGATTTTATGTAGAGTTTTATATTCGGCAGGTTAATCGGAAGGAATAAATTTTAAACAGTAGATAACGAATATAACAAATGAGCAAAAAAGGCAGGGTATTGGTGGCCATGAGTGGAGGTATAGATAGTACCATGACGGCATTGTTGCTACACGAAGAGGGCTATGAGGTGATTGGAATTACCATGAAGACCTGGGATTACGCTACTTCTGGTGGGGACCAAAAGGAGACCGGATGTTGTAGCCTGGACTCCATCAACGATGCAAGGCAGGTAGCCGTTGATCACGGGTTTCACCATTTTATTGTCGACATCAGAGATGAGTTTGGAAATTATGTGATCGATAATTTTATAGAGGAGTACATCGCCGGAAGGACACCCAATCCATGTGTTTTGTGCAATACGCACATAAAGTGGGAGGCTCTGTTGAAAAGGGCAGACTCATTGGATTGTGAATTTATCGCCACCGGTCACTACGCCAGGATAAAGGAAGAAAACGGAAGGAAGTTTGTGAGTAAAGCCAAAGATTTGTCCAAGGATCAGAGTTACGTTCTCTGGGGCTTGAGTCAGGAATGTCTTCGCAGGTCCGCTTTCCCATTGGGAGATATGCTGAAGTCCGAGGTGAGAGAATTGGCCTTTAAAAAAGGGTACAAGGAACTGGCGGGAAAGCCGGAGAGTTACGAGATATGCTTTGTTCCGGACAATGACTACAGAGGCTTTTTGAAAAGGCAGGTGCCCGGATTGGAGGAAGCCGTAGAAGGCGGTGATTTCGTTGATCAACAAGGCAATAAAGTGGGTACCCATAAGGGATATCCCTTTTTTACCGTGGGTCAGCGGAAAGGTCTGGGAATTGCCTTCGGAGAACCCATGTACGTCACAGAAATCCGACCCGATAGCAATACGGTGGTATTGGGTCGTCAGGAAGACATGATCCGAAATGGAATGGTCGTGGGAGACTTTAACTTTATGAAGTATCCTCACTTAAATCAACCCATGGAAGTGGTGACCAAAGTCCGCTACAGAGACAACGGAACCCTGTCCCAAATCAAAATGGAAAGTGAAGGAGTGGTCCGTGTCGACTTTTTGGCCCATGTAAAAGGCATTGCACCCGGTCAATCCGCAGTCATGTACGAGGGAGACGATGTCGTGGGCGGCGGGTTGATTCGCTCCTCGGTTTTTAATCAATAAATACTGTATTCTCAGTCTTAAAAATAGAGTTTTTGAAAAAGTTGGAGCCATTGGCGCAAATAGGTCGGGTATTAAAAACCCATGGTAAGTCGGGTGAGATCAAGCTGGCTTTGGAGGACGGAGTGGCTCCCCAATTGGTAAAAAAACTGGGCTTCCTCTTTATTGAACATTTTGGAAGTCGGGTTCCATACCGCATTGTGGGCAGAAAGGGCAGTGATTTGCTCATTCTTAAACTGGAGGATATCGACAATCCCGAAGAGGCCGCTGATTTTCAGGGAGCCTCAGTGTATGTTACTGAAAGCGAATACGCTGAGATCAAAGAACAGGCCGTCGATGACCCCATGCTCGAATGGTTGGGGTATTTGATTCTGGACAAAGTCACCGGCCATCGGGTGGGAGAGATTAAGGAGATTTGGAAAAATAAAAGCCAGCTGTTGTCCCTGGTAGATGCCCTTGAAGACAATGCCCAATACCAAATTCCCCTGCATTCAGATTGGATCGTCCACATCGATAAGGAAGCCAGGCTCATTACCATGGAATTGCCCGAGGGTTTATTGGATCTTTAGTTTTATTTTCCTTTCTGGAGTGCAGTAAAAAAAATCGAATTAGGCATATGTCTGATAATGGAAACTCCTTTAACAAATTGGGGAAAGCAAGGACAAGTTAATGAGGACTTGAAAACCTAAGTATTTTGGGATTTAATAATGTCTCAACCTGAATGCAAGTTTAAAAAGATGCCGGTCCTACTGCTTGGTGGTTTGACGGTTTAATCAAACCCGGATGAGCAATGCAAAACTTATAGAATGACAATCGATTGGTTTATAAAAAAGTGAATAACGAACACTGATTAACGAGCGCTGATTTGAGAAGTTCTTAATTGGACAAGACATAAGCCAGAAACTGTAAAATTGAAGATAAAATGCAGCAAAATCAACAATCGAATTCATTTTAAAATCGTAAATCGGTGTTCGTTATTCCTCACCTTTCCTGTAGTGAAGCGTATCGGGGTTTTTAACGAGCAAT
>SKYC01000253.1 GCA_007128085.1 Saprospiraceae bacterium
TATCTGGGGTACGAAACCAGGGTGGTCCGCAATTTTTTGGTAACCAGTGGTCGGGAGGTTTTTTTGGAAATTGAATTGAGGAGAGCCACTCTGGAGGCAGATGAAGTGATTGTCCGCCCCTTGCGGTCTGATTCAGATCCACTCAATGAATACGCCACCCTCTCCTCTCGCTCTTTTACGGTAGAAGAAACCCAGCGCTATGCCGCTTCCGTCAATGATCCCGGTCGGCTCGCAGTGGGATTTCCGGGAGTGCAGCCCCAAAGAGATACCCGAACCGATATTTTTGTGAGGGGTAATTCGGCTTCCGGAATAAGCTGGAGATTGATGGGGGTCGATATTCCCAACCCCAATCACTTTGCCAGAATTGGATCATCGGGTGGCGGCATTTCTATATTTTCTGCCTCTCTGCTGGGGACCTCTGATTTTAGTAGCGGAGCCTTTCCGGCGGAGTACGGAAATGCTTTGTCGGGGGTTTTTGATATGAAATTTCGCAGGGGGAGTACTGAAAACAGGCACTATACTTTCAGGGCAGGCATTCTCGGCATCGACCTGGCGGCAGAGGGGCCCATTAAAAAAGGGGAGAGTTCCTATCTGGTGAATTACCGGTATTCTACCCTCGGCATCCTCAACGAGCTGGGCATTCATCTGGTAGGCCCCAGGATTTCCAATACCTTCCAGGACCTTTCTTTTGCCGTTAACTGGTCCGACGAATCCAACTCCCATCATTTTACCCTTTGGGGAATAGGGGGCGTGAGCAGAGAAAACGAGCGGGTAAAAGAAGATGTGTCGGACTGGGAAACCTATACCGATTATCTGGCCTATGATTTCAATACCGACATGGGTGCACTGGGCATCAGCCACACTTACCTCATAGATGAGGATTCTTATTTGAGTACCTCCCTTGCATTGATGGGACAGCAGATTGTGTTGCGGTACGACACCCTCAATCCCGCACAGCAGGCTTTTACAGTGGATGATCAGCTGCACCGCGACAATCGAATCACTTTATCTACACAGTACAATCGAAGGTTTGGTTCAACCCTCCAAATGAAAGCCGGAATTCAATCGAGCCTGATCAACTACGATTTTCATCGGAGCCAATTTGATTTTGCTGCCAGGGAAAATGAGTTGCTCATTGATGGAAGTGGAACCACCTCACTTTATCAGGGTTTTGTCCAACTTGCTTATCGCCCCCATCCGCGATGGAATTTAAGCGGAGGAATAAGATCCATGTTTTTTGCCCTCAACAACAGCCATTCGGTAGAGCCGCGATTGGGCGTCCGTTTTAGTATTGACGAACGGCAAACCATCGGCCTCGCTTACGGACTGCATGGAATGGTGCTCCCTCTGGGATCGTATTTTACCAGAGACCCCCGGGTTCCTGAAGCTCTCCCCAACTTGAATTTAGATATTCTACAGAGTCATCATTGGATACTCTCCTATTCATACGACTTTAAAAACGGCTGGCGGGCCGGGGTGGAACTGTATTACCAATACCTGAGGAATGTTCCCGTCGTCGATGATGTAGATCGAACTTACTGGTACCTGAATGAAATACAGAGCTTTGCGACGGAACCACTGGTCAGTAAAGGACTGGGTTATAACCGCGGTGTGGATATTACCCTTGAGCGATTTTTTGACAGGGGTGTTTTTATGATTCTGTCCGGATCCATTTTTGACTCTGAATACGAACCATTAAACGGAGAGCGGTACAGTACGCAGTTCAATTCCAAATACGCAGGCACCCTCATGGGTGGATACGAGTGGGATCTCGGCGAGGGCAACTCATTTCAGACGGGCTTAAAAGTTATCTATACGGCCGGTCTGCCCATCCATCCGTTGAAAGATGAGGGCGTGAGTGGAAATGATCGCGAACCGTCCATAGACGAAACCAACCCCTTTTCCATCCAGGTTCCCGACTATTTTCGGGCAGATCTGCGCCTGGCGTGGAGAAAAAATTATCCCGCCAGCTCTATCCTGCTGGCCATAGATATTCAAAATGTGACGTCGAGGGAGAATGTCGATATTGTGCGCAGACAATACGATCCGGACCTGGGGCAATGGGTCTACAATCGAATGGCCGGCATTACTCCTCTTTTAAGCTTTCAACTCGATTTTTAAACAGCCTTTATGAATTTGTACTTCATCGCCATACTGCCTCCTCCGGAACTGAGAGAAAAGGTACGGTCGCTCAAGTGCGAAATGAGGGACAAATACGGTGCCTCCCACGCACTGAAAGCACCTGCTCACCTCACCCTTTTTATGCCTTTTAGAAGAGAGAAAAAGGAGGAAAAATTAATGGCAGAAAGTCTGAAGGGGTTTTCGGAAAAACAGTCCCCCTTCCCCATCGAACTGAATGGATTTGATCACTTTTCGGACCGTGTTATTTTTATCCGTATTGCAGATCACACCCCTCTGATAGAACTCCGAAATGCGCTTGTCCCCGTGGTGGAAAAGGAGTTGAGTTTCAGCCCCGCGGAAACGGGAGAGAGATTTCACCCGCACCTGACCATTGCCACCCGGGATCTCAGTCCGGATGCTTTTTCTCGGGCCTGGCCCGACTTCAGAGAACGCCCTTTTAGCGACCGGTTTCAGGCATCCGGGATTAGTATGTTGAAACACAACGGGAAGTACTGGGATGTTTTTCAGAGCTTTCCTTTTAACCCAAATTCAATTTAATTGCGCTATTGCTTCTAATTAAATTCCGCTTCAAATTTATCTCTATGTAAAAAGCACGGAATTTAGAAGATTTTAAGGAAACTTTGCGATAAATCTGCCACGATGAAGGTTAGCAAAACCCATTGCAATCCCGCTTTTTCGGGAGCAGTGATGCTACTATTCAATGGGTCTACCTCTAAATAAACTATTTATCCAATGGTGAATTATTCACTGCTTTGCGTCATGGCGCCTTAGCGTGAAACCCAATAGGGATCAATTCCTAGATTAATGTAACATAAGGAAATGAAATACATCAAAACGCCGGTCAAGGGGTTGTGTGGGAAAGCCAAATCCAAGACTACCCCGGATTACTCATTGAAGCCCGTGAACCAATCCGTCTTTTTTAGGTTTATTTTTATTTGTATCGGCTGTGGAGACGGCAGTAAAAATTGAATGTATGAAGAGTTTGTATTTTGTATGCACTTGGGTGCTTTTAATGTCTTTCGATCTTCCCGTGAACTCCATTGAGACCGGAGAGGACAGAGAAAACCAAAACGACAGCATTATGGAAATGGCGGAGAAAAAGGAACACCTATTGAAAAGTTATGCCTCCTATAACCGATGGGCCAATGAGCGCTTTACCGAGTGGTTGAAACAAGCTTCCGAGAAGCAATTTTACCGCGAGGTGGAGTCAAGTTTCAACAGCCTGGAAAAAACCGCACTTCATTTGTGGAATGCTGAATACGGTTGGCTACAGACACTCAAGGGCGAACCTTGGGGAGATCCTCCGGGAAGGGACTTTGAGGGGAGTCCGGAAGAGCTTTTTGAAGGCTGGCTCAATACATCCGGAAATTTTGAAAATTTCGTGCGGGCAATGAGTGAGGAAGAATTGGCCGGTGACCGGCCCCTGGGAAGAGATCGTGAACCCAGTTCGGTGGAGGCCATCGTCCTGCACGTTTTTAACCACGCCACCTATCACAGAGGACAACTGATCACCATGGGAAGACAGGTGGGCCTGACGGATCCACCCCGAACCGACTACATTTATTACATTCGAACACACCATTAATCAAATAGGGAGAAACACATTGGGTACCTACGGTCCGCCAAATAATAGATGGGTGCGCTTTGCTAAAAAAAGAGGGCGCACGGCAACTGGTTGGCGGGTTGGTGTAGGGGCGCGGCAACGTGTTGGTGGATAGGTACATAGATTACGTCATGAAATAGCCGCAGCACCAGCTATGTGTCTATTGTGTTAA
>SKYC01000393.1 GCA_007128085.1 Saprospiraceae bacterium
CATTTTTTTCTTTTAAAATCACCGGTTATAAATCCTTTATTTTGACATACCGGTGAAAACTATTGCCGTAGGGTACGTCTAATTGTTGTGCCACTTCCTCCAGGTTTACAGCCGTTCTTCGGGTATTGGCGCCTCCGGAAATAATTGACAGCGGACTTGCTGACCGGATGCTTTCTTTTTGATCGGCTGAGAGGGAAGAATTGTATGTCAGGATGAGGTGGAAGGGCCGATTGGTGATTTCTATTAAGTTTGTCGGGACTTTTCCTTTGACAATCACCAAATCACTCTGTTTACCCCGGATCAATTTCAGGCTGCGTTCCTCGTTTAGATACAAGGTATCGCTTTGGCGGTTGCCGGACTTATAGACCATCCGGTTTCCCGCTGCTGCGAATTTTTCTGTTCGATCTTTGAGCGTGGGTGATTTTACGGTGTTGATCCGATGTGGAGAGAACAGGTCGATCAGTACCTCGTTTCCCACGCTGTAGATATATACGGCATGGGTCTGCATTTTGTGATAACTATGGCTAAATCCGGTAAAAACCAATAACCCCATTGCCAGGATTACGGGCTTTTTCCATTGGACCATTCTCTGATATATGATCAGAGCAAACAATACGATCAGGCCGTAAATGACCAAAAGCTCAGGTATGGTTAGATGCAGTTCTTTAAAGGATGCAGCCGGAAGTGTATTGAAAAGCTTCATGATCTCCGCCAATATCCAGCAGAGGTAATCCATCAGCCATCCCATCACAGTTGCGGGTTTCGGCAAAATAAACCCTAACAGTCCTACCAATAACCCTCCTGTCAATATCAGGTAAGCACCGGTGATAGAAAATATACTCGAAAACATAAAATAAGGTGAGGCCTGATTAAAATAATAAATGCTTAAAGGCAGTACTCCTATTTGAGCAGCTATGGACAGGCTTACGAGATCCCTCAGGGGTTGTATCCACTTGTTGGGTATGGGTAAAAAGGCGTTGATTTTTCTGAAGAAAACAAGAATTCCCAACAGGGCCATATATGAGAATTGAAAGCCTATATCCGCGAGCAGATTGGGATCGTAAAACAAGTGTAGAAAGGCGCAAAAAGACAGAATATTGATGGAGTGGGCCTTTTTTTGAAAGAGCTGGCCCAGGCAAAAAAGACTGAACATACTGCCTGCCCGTATGGCAGAAGGTGGCGCACCGGCAAAGAGAATAAACGCCCAGACTCCGGTGAGTGTGATCAATGCTTTTGGTATGGAGGGAGCTCGTTTTAGAAACAGGTAAAAGAGGGAGTATACAATTCCCACGTGCAGACCTGAAACGGCCAGGACGTGTGCAGCCCCAACATCTCTGAATGCCGAGTATATTTGGTCATCCATAAGGCTTTTATCGCCGAGAACGATGCCGGTGATGAGCCCCGGCGTTTCTTCCATATTCGTATGGGTTTTCAGGTTGCTGAGAAAGGACTTCCTGAACCGATGTATTCGAGATGTCAGTTGGCTCGGATTCTTATCCAGTATGTTCAATTCCTCACCGTCCAGAAACCCTCGGTGGTAAACTCTTTGACGGGCCATGAAATCTTTGAAAGAAAAGGCATGGGGGTTACGCGCCTGGGGGATTGCACCTATTTTTCCGGTAAATTCGATCGTTTGTCCCGGAATGAGTAGAGTGGAGGAATCTGTATTTCTGATTTGCAGGAGGAGGCGCCCTCCGGCCATGGATGCAGATTCGGGCTTTTGTGAACAGGCAGCTTCTTTTACGGAAATTAAAAGGCGGGTGAAATTAGTACGGTCATTTACCTCATCTATTCGAGCCCTTAGCAGGAGTTCATCCCCTTCGCATTGCTGTGTTGAAAAATGATTCAAAGTCCCGATTTGATCGGTGGTCTGCACCCGGTAAAAACCACTCAGTAAAATCAGTAAAAACAATGCCATGCCCATCAGAGAATAATTCCAGACGGTTTTTCCAGAGGTGTAGGCGAGTACGAGAAAAAAAAGGGCAAGGGCCGGGAGTATGAAAATGGAAATACGTACCTCCAGGCCATATAGCAAAAGACCCGCTATAAAGGCCAGAACAATTCTAAAAAAAGGTATTTCTGAAAAACTGCCAGGCATTTTTTACATCTGTTACTATTATATAGTTTGAGATGTAAGAAAAATGTACCCAAAACAAATTTAGTAACTTCCAAAGTACCTTCTGAGGAACCACTCTCCAAAGAGCAAAACCAATAACAAGGCGCAAATCCAAAATAAGTTGAGTATGAGGTTGGTGCGCAGCGTGCTGTGCACTACAGGCCTTAAATCGGAGGCTTCAAAAAGCAGCTGATTGAGGTTTTGGATGTCCTCGGGATAGAAGACGGTACCGTTTTGAGCAGATGCCAGATGTTTAAGTATAGCGTGATTGGCCTGAAGGTTCAACGCTTCTAATTCAATGGGTCTGACAGTAAATCCCCCACGGGCTTCAAAGGTTTCTGAGCCCGTATTGACTTCAGCTCTGTAAGTGTAATCACCCGGGGAAAAAGGGCCGGTCTGGAGGATGTAATGGTCGTCTCTTCTGTCAAAGTTATAGCTGAACGTATGATCGCTGTCATCAGTAATATCCAGTTTCAAGTCGTGATTGTTCATCCTCTGATAACTGGGGTTGTAGTATTCCGCTTCAAAAATCACCCTTTCATTTTCGTCGTAAAGATTGTTGTCGGTATAGACCCTCAATCTTCGGTCGTCATCGACCACGGATAAGAACTGCATGGTTTTTTGCAATACATCTGAAGAGGCTCGGGTGTCGTTGAAAGATGAAAATTCATACAGTCTCCATCTCCAGAATCCTTCACCGGCCAAAACCGCCATTCTCCGTTCGGAAACTTCTCCCATTGCCAAGAGAGGCAATTCGGTTTCAACCTGTCCGATTCGTTGATGCATGAGTACACTTGCAGTGGGGGAGAGGTCGTACTCTCCAAAGGGAGCGCTCAGAGGGACAAAAGAGCGAAATCGGTTGTACAACTCACTGTCAAATGAAAAGGGATTAAAATCTCTGTTGACGAAGGGTACTACATCGTTTTGACGATTGCGTCCACCGGTAATTTGTAGAATGTCCTGCACCTGATTAAATTGCTGGATGTTGGACTGATTGCCGAGAATAAAAAACAGCGGTTTTCCCGAATCGAGGGCTTGTTGAACCACTCTTTGAGTTCCACTTCCCCTGCCGGGCAGTTGGTGCAATATCAGAATGTCGTAATCATTAAAGTCGCCGTCCCAATTGGAACTGGTGTAAATGTGTGGGTCGTAATTCCGATAGTTTTCGAGCAGGGTTTTGATCGCTCCCAGATCGGGATGCGGGGCAGCTCCCACTATAGCCACTTCCACTCGGTTGTCCATGACTTCGACATAAAAATCCCGGCTGTTGTTTTCAATGCTGAGTTCGCCTTCGATTGGACTGGCGGTAACTCGATAGCGTTGCAGGCCGGGTTCTGTCGCTTCAGTTACCACTTCAAAGGTTTTAAAAAAATCATCGGAATCGATATTGACTTCTTCGGAGTGAATTAAATTAGAAGATCCGTCTGCACTAAAAGAAAAAACTCTGAGTTCAGTGGAAGCACCATTGGCCATTTGAGCCGATAAGTCAATTTGAAAACTGAACTTTTCACCCAAATAAGCGACCCGGTTGTGAAGGACGCGGCGAAGAATGAGATCTCTGCGCACGGTTGTGTCGCCCAATGCGAGAAAGTGTATAGGAGCGCTGTGTCCGATGGGCGTATAAATGGGGTTGGCTCCGCGGTTGTATATACCATCAGTGGCGATGAGGACACCGGCCAGATTTCTTCCGTCGTAGGTGTTGTTGATGTAGGTAATCACCTCATTGAGGTCGGTGCTGCGGTCGCTGAAGTCAGCATCCGTTGGATTTTTATACTGAAGTCCCTC
>SKYC01000240.1 GCA_007128085.1 Saprospiraceae bacterium
CTTTAAGTCTATTTCGTTGATTATAAAACTCCAATCGAATCCATGCCCCGAAGGGGCAAAACAAAAAAAGGTCGGGCATCGCCCGGCCCGCGCGGAAAACTCCACACAAACACCCTGAAGGGGTGTGACAAATACCCACACCAATTCAATCCCAAATATATCTCTCGTCGTAATCCATTTTATAATTTCTGAGGAATATCCGGAATTCCTCTTTAAAAGAATGGGTTTTATGGTGTTCGTGCTGATTTTCAATATAAGCAGTCACACGATTTACCATTGACGGACTGACAGAAAAAGCTCCATAACCATCTTGCCAATAGAAATTTGAGAATTGGGTACCTTTGGTTTTAATCCACTTGGATGAGCTCTTTTTGATTTGCTCCATAAATTTGGAAATTGCTATATTCTTGGAAACACTGCACAAGATGTGAATGTGGTCATAATACCCACCCACCGTGATAGCAGGTGAGTTAAGTTTATTGCACGTACCGGCAAGGTAGGCGTGAAGGCTCTTTTCAATTTCCCTTGTGATTAACGGCTTCCTATACTTCGTACTCCAGATAATGTGCATATAGTTTTGCACGAGAGATTGGCCCATTTTCCTTTGTTTTTGGTTCACTGATTCAATGTAGCACCCTTTCAGGGTGCTTTATAAAATGGATTCAAATTAGCTGGGCGTTGCCCATCCTTATAATGCATGACCCCGTTGGGGTCTGCTACTTCAAAGGTACAAAGCTTAAGTACATCGCGCCTCTATCCCCTTTATTTATTGATAATGCATTTAAGTAAACGCCCCGAAGGGGAAAACAGCAAAAGGGCGGGCATCTCTTTAGTTGCTCTGTAGTGATGAAATCCGATTGGTTTAGAAAAAGTGAATGTCGATTAACGAATCTCAGATGGAGAAGAAGGTTATTGTAGATATCTAAATATGATTTGAAAAGTTTTTTCTCAGACTTCATCTATTGAGGTGGTCTTTAAATTTGTGTTATGAGTTTTTTACCTTCTTTCACATTTTAAAAATGACAATCTGCAAAAATACAAATTTTTTAAGGTTAACAAAAAAGTAAAAAAATTAGGTACATCAATTTAGTTTTAGTTTTACAATATTTGCAAAACATTGATTTGTAAAATTTTATGCGAGTTAGAATAATCGAACTCAGGTTTTTACTTCCGTTTGCTTTGTTAATAATTGGAATTCTGTTTTTTGGGTGTGAGAAGGAGAATTCCAAGCTTGAAGAAGAAACTACTGAACAGGAATGGCTTTCAACGCAGCGTTCTGACTGCGGAATTGACCGGGATGAGTGTCTTTTTATCTGAACCAGTTCCCATTACGGTATGTGTTGTACTTCTATTGATTTTTCCTCATTTTTTGGACTTGCCTTATGAAGCCCTTTTTTTGTAGTCCAAATTCTTGAACTACTCTTTCAACGCTCCTCTGGCTTATGTCAAAACCTGACTGCCTCATTTTTTGAGCAATAACCTCACAAGAGGCATCAGGGTCCAAAAACCGATGTCGAATTACTTGCTTTTTAATCTCGGCAGTTCGTTTATAATTGGTCTTAGGTCCGGTGACTTTATCTTGTAAAGTCTTACTTCCTTCGGTTTGAAGCTTATTTAGAACCTGATAAAAATACTCTCTGGTGTATCCGTATTTGGAGCTAATCTGCTCAATAGTTAAATCACTGTTGTGAGCAGCTTCAAACACCATCGATAATTTCCAAAGTAAGGTGTCAGATGGATCAATTTCCAGACTTATGGCACCTTGTAGAGTAACGGGGGGTACATTTTTTTTCATCTTAGTAGTAATTTAAAATATGGCGATTAATAAGAACAAATATAAGAATACGCAAACAAACATACAAGTTATTTGAGCATTATTACATCAAATTAATGGAATTAAGTCGCCATAATTAAAACAACATTACAGACAGCTATATATAGGAAAATACAATGAAGTGATCCGTTAAAAGTAAAATAAACTAAGCCCTAAAAATCCTTGAACTCGTTGGGGGCGGGCTATCCGCTTTACTCCGCTATCGCTCCGTGCCCGCTCCTATCCCTCACGCAATGTTGGATACCTCCGTGTACTCTCTGAAGGTAAATAAATTCTTTCATAAATATTATTGGCTAGGTGGCTACTCGCCCATTTGCAAAACCCTTTCCAGAGCCTATCCATCCTCATTCACCGACCTCTCTTCCTAAAAACACTTGTACTCCAATCTTCAAACCAAAAGAATCGTACTCATCAGAAGTTCTGTAAAAGATGGTTGGCTCCAAAGCAATGGAGGAATTTAAAAAGGCTGTGTAACCAATTGTAAAATCAAACCCGCTTAGGGTCTCATCAATGCCGTCAAAATCGATTTTCTCCCAAAGATACTGAACCTGTGGAAACAGTCCCTCAAAAACGTAATATCGGGCAAAGGGACCTATGAATGTTTGGGTGGTCTTAAATTCTCCCTGAGTACTGGAAATAATTCCCAAATTCAGTCCCAGCCCCAGATTGTCTAGCGGAAAGTACCCAACATTCGGGGAAATCGTAAGCCTGTTAAGGTTGTCATCAGAGTTCTGAACTGAAGTGGATTCAAAGCCCAGCGATCCCCCCAACATTATACTTCCACTGCTTACGTGTTGAGCGTGAAGTGTATTAAGAGAAAAGGTGCCAAGGATTAAAATAATAAAAGTCGGGATAAAAAATGAAGATTTCATATACACTGTTTTTAGGTTAAACTTACCGATAATGGTAATAAAATTTGATTTAGAAAATCTCAGACCCTTTTTGACATATGGTTAAATGAGAATAAGGATCCTATATCATTATAATTGATGTATTTCACGAAATAAAGGCTCAAGGGAACGCTGGCTGCCTATGAAAATAGTCCCGAAGGAAATCAGATGAATAACAGTCATCCCTTTGACTAAAATAGCCGACATCAATCCGCTACTTCCCTTCCTAAAAACGCCTGTATTCCTATTCTCAATCCAAAGGAATCGGACTCATCAGTAGTTCTGTAAAAGATAGTTGGCTCCAATGCTATAGAAGAATTCAAAAATAAAGTGTATCCGACTGAAAAATCAAACCCACTTATGGTCTCATCATCGCCATTAAAGTCGTATTTCTCCCAAACATACTGAACTTGTGGAAAAAGTCCGTCAAAAAGGTAATACCGGGCAAAGGGTCCTATTGATGTGTAAGTGTCTTTCCAATCACCCTGAGTATAGGAAATAAAGGCGAGGTTCAACCCTAACCCCAGGTTGTCTACCGGGAAGTATCCCAAATTCGGGGCGATTGATAATACATTCAGATTTTCATCAGAATCGTCAACATCTGCGGATTCAAAGCCCAGTGAGCCACCCAACATTGTACTTCCAGTGCTTACGTATTGCGCTTGAAGAGAAGTAAGTGAAAAGGAACCAACCAGGAAAATGATAAAGGCAGAGATAAAGAATGAAGATTTCATATACACTGTTTTTAGATTAAAATTTCCAGTAAAGGTAGTAAAAAGATGATTACATAATTTACCTCCGAATCAAAAATAATTGGGAGTCTTTCCAAATTTTTCGGTTCCAGGATGTTTCTTCCCAAAATATACCAATAAACGTATTCCTATTTTTGAAACATTTAATCCGTATTATTTGTGAGGGTTTGATGGTGATAGGATATATAACACTTTGACTATCGTATTTCGACCTCGCTTGTTTCGACTCAGCACATCGCATCGCATTTATGAAGATAGGTAACCTTGAAATAAGAACCTTAATAAATAATTGGGATAAGGCATGGCCAACGAGAACCCACTGTTTACCACACCCGCGATCCTACAGCTTCAGAATTTTTCTGAAGATCGTGAAGAAGTTATAGTTAGCAGCGCCTTCACCCTACATCCAAACCGCCCCAA
>SKYC01000233.1 GCA_007128085.1 Saprospiraceae bacterium
GGTCTTTTCATTTCGGTTCAAAAGATCACCACATCGTTGGAATGATCAGTCATTTGGGACCGCAACTCTCATTGGCAGCGGGTGTAGCTCTCGCAAATAAATTAAATAAAGAGCCGGCCATAGCACTGGCTTTTACCGGAGAAGGCGGGACGAGTGAAGGCGAATTTCACGAAGCCTTAAATGTATCGGCCGTATGGGATCTCCCGGTTATTTTCGTGATTGAGAACAACGGTTACGGTTTGTCCACCCCCTCGGAAGATCAATTCCGCTGCGAAAGACTGGCAGACAGAGCCAGGGGCTACGGCATGGAAGGCTTGACCATCGATGGCAACAATATCCTTGAAGTCTACCAAACCATAAGCACTCTCGCTCAGGACATCAGAAAAAACCCGAGGCCTGTGCTGGTGGAGTGTATGACCTTCAGAATGCGGGGACACGAGGAGGCCTCCGGCACCAAATACGTTCCGGATGAATTGTTTGAACTCTGGGAAAAAAAGGATCCCATTAGCCAGTTTGAAAATCACTTACTAAAAACCGAAGTCATCTCCCCTGAATTCGCAGAAAACACCAAAACAGAGTACCGCGAATTCATAAAGGCACAAGTAGCAAAAGCATTTGAGGAACCCGATCCGGACTCATCGGTAGCTGAAGAACAGGCCGATCTGTTCAACAGCGGACAAATCCATCCCATACCTCCCGGAAATAGTCGAAAAGAAATGCGCTTTGTGGATGCCATTTCCGACGGACTCGATCAGGCCATGGCGCAGCACGAAAATCTCGTATTAATGGGTCAGGACATTGCAGATTACGGCGGGGTTTTTAAAATCACTCAAGGATTGATGGAAAAGTACGGTGCTGATCGGGTCAGAAATACCCCGCTTTGCGAAAGTGCCATTTTGGGCATTGCGCTCGGACTATCCATCAAGGGGTATAAATCTATGGTGGAAATGCAGTTTGCAGATTTTGTCAGTTGTGGGATGACTCAGATTGCCAACAACATCGCCAAGTCCCATTATCGATGGGGGCAGGCCGCAGATTTGGTCATTCGAATGCCGACGGGAGCCGGAACGGGAGCCGGTCCATTTCACTCACAGAGCAATGAGGCGTGGTTTACCCATATCCCCGGACTCAAAGTATTTTACCCCGCGACTCCCGAAGATGCCAAAGGGCTTTTAATCACCGCTTTTGAAGACCCCAATCCGGTATTGTTTTTTGAACACAAAGGTCTCTACCGAAAAATCAGCGGCTCGGTGCCGGACAATTATTACCACGTACCGGCCGGTAAAGCCCGGTGGCACAGAGAGGGGAATGAATTAACTGTAATTACTTATGGTAGTGGTGTATACTGGGCAGCTGAAGCGATGGATGAATTGGCTGTTTCGGGTGATATTCTCGATTTGAGGACATTGGTTCCACTGGATTATGAGTCCATAGAAAAATCAGTCAAAAAAACCGGAAAAGTTTTGATCTTACACGAAGATACCTTGTTCGGGGGCATAGGTGGTGAAATTTCTGCCCACATCAACGAAGAATGGTTTGAGTATCTGGATGCGCCCATCATGCGGGTGGCGAGTCTAGATACACCCGTACCCTTTGCCGCCGCTTTGGAAGCGCAATTTTTACCCGCTTTTCGATTGAGAGAAAAATTAATGAAATTAAAAAAATATTAAAATAAACAGATCTGTTAAGGCGATATCCAGCGAAAGCTTAAAAATGACTTACTAAGATTTTTTGTCTGAATCGATAGATACAGTAAAAACTAAAAACAATGAAAGCAAATTTGAAAATCGAAGACCTGATTGCCGTTTCCGGCATGCCCGGTCTTTTTAAAATGGTGGCCAACCGTCCCAATGGATTGATCGTTGAAAACCCGGCAGATGGTAAAAAGAGATTTTGCTCCGTAAGAAAACATCAGTTTACTCCCATGGCCGGAGTTTCCATTTTTACCCATACGGATTCAACACCGCTTCCCGATGTGTTTAAATCGCTCTATGAACTGGAGAATGAATCGGAAGTGGAAGTGAGCGATAAGGTCTCCATCGATGAACAAAAGATCACTTTCGAACAAGCCCTGCCCGATTACGATCCGGATCGGGTATCCTCCGGAGATATCAAAAAAGTGATCAAATGGTACTGCTTCATCAGAGATGAAAAATTGATAGACCTCGACTCCCTCGGTGAGGAAGAAGAATGATGGATAACCCCCGGGTTATTCATTAAGATGGAGACAAGACATCCATACCACAAGCATCAGCAATTAATCCGGCTCAAAACCAAGTATCAGGCTGAAGTTTCCAAACTCTGTCCACTTTTCGCCTCTTCGAATTAAATCGGGCTGGTCAAAACCAAAACCGTAATCGAATCCCAGAAGACCAAACATCGGCAGGAATACACGCAGACCTATACCGGCTGACCTTCTGAGGTCAAATGGATTGTAATCGCTGAACCTCGTCCATGCATTTCCGCCCTCCAGAAATCCGAGGACAAATATCGTAGAGTTGGGATTGGTTGAGATGGGATACCTCAGTTCCAGTTCAAACTTATTGAAAATGGAGGGATCGTCCTGGCCTCTTGGCGTAATGTCCTCCACTTCATATCCCCTTAAACGAATGATGTCTTTTCCTGTAATTCCGGTCTGTTGATTGTTCAGACCATCGCCACCCAGCTCAAATCGCTCAAAGGGAGACAGGCCGATGGAGCGGTTGTAAAGTCCCAAATAGCCCATTTTTGCCGAGGCCTTGAATACCAGATCTCCCACAATCGGAGTATACCATTCGAAATCAAAACGCCATTTGTGATATTCTAAAAACCGAAATCGACTTTCGAGCTCGTTTCTCTCGATTAAATCACCTTCCTGAGTCTTGGTCAGAGGGTTTTCCCTGCCCGCATTGGCTTCTGAAATCAACTGCTCCTTTTCCCCCTCGTCAAGTTCCCAAAATCTATCGGACTTAAAGAGAGAATAGGGCGGGGTAAATTGCACACTGAGAGAAATACGGGATCCCGTTCTCGGATAAATCGGATCAGAAATCGAAGTCCTGGCCAGTGAGGTCTTTATGGAAAAGTTGTTGTAACTTCCAAAGTCCACCGGTCGTCCCTCAAAGGAGAAAAAGGAACCGTAGTCCTCAAGTGTAATATTTTCAATGTTCAATGTGGTATTGAACACAAAATTGTCATCGGGCCATCTCAAGCGAGTTCCCAATCCAACAAATCCGCGGGCAATGGCCAGTGATCCTCCTCTGGCAGCGCCCTCCTGTCTTTGAAAGCTGGTAAATTTGGTGTAGTAACCACCGACCGAAAAGGAGGTGGGTTTGTTTCCTCCGAGCCAGGGCTCCGTAAAGCTGATGTTATAGGATTGAAAAAAACGCCCGTTGGTTTGAGCCCTCAGAGAAAACCGCTGACCGTCTCCCTGGGGAAGGGGCCTCCATGTGTCTCTGTTTCCGATATTTCTCACTGAGAAATTATTGAACTGAACTCCCAGGGTCCCTATCAATCCACTGAATCCACCCCAACCGGCAGACAACTCTACCTGGTCGGAAGGGCGCTCCATGAGGTCGTACTCTATATCTACTGTATAACGCTGTGGATTGACCGGGGTGTTGATGTCCATATTCTCACCGTCGAAATACCCGAGATTGATGATTTCCCTTTGCGAACGGATGATGTCAGACCGACTGAATTTCCTTCCCGGCCGGGTCCTCAACTCCCTCCTAACTACGTGTTCGTGGGTGCGGTCATTTCCCCGGATTACGACCCGGTCGATGGTGGCCTGAGGGCCTTCGAAAATCCGCATTTCAAAGTCTATGCTGTCATTTTCGATGGCGACTTCAATCGGAGTGACGTTGAAAAACAAATACCCATCGTCCATGTACA
>SKYC01000036.1 GCA_007128085.1 Saprospiraceae bacterium
CCTATAATCTTTTCATCCCTTCGGGATTTTTTTATTGGTTTGCTATTTGGCATTGTGGTGGCTTGTGATAAATGCTAAGGGCATGGAGTCAAAATAGGTATTTTTCGGGAAACTTTACTTTTCTTCGGGGTATATTTTGTTCCAATTTTCTGCATCATAAATCCCGAAGGGATGATAGGGTTATAGTTAAAATATAACGCGGATATAAAACCCTGAAAGGGTGGCATTTTTCCATTTTTTAAAAGAATTATAATGCATTTTGATCCATCCGGATAACATTTTTTCAGAGAATTACTCCCCTACTACTTGAATCTGAATTTGATGCGATTCTCCTGCACTGTTCAACTGTATGAAATAGGTGCCGGATGGATGCCCCGACAAATCAATTTCTGTTTTTGTCGTTCCCAATCCGATTTTCCCGGATTGTAGATTCTCTCCAAGGATATTGAATACCTCAAAAGTCAATTCTTCACTGCCTTTTTCAAATTCGATATAAACCTTACCCAATGTAGGGTTGGGGAACACCTTAAATTCCTTTTTATCCAGGTTATTTACCGATGTGCCGACAAACTCTACAAGTACCGCAGAGGTATCGCTACCGCAGGCACTCTCAGCAATCAGGGTGACGATATATTCCCCCGGTGACTCGTATTGATGAGCGGGCTCAAATTCTTCGGACTGACTTTCATCGCCAAAATCCCATTGAAACTGATCGGCGTCTTCAGACAAGTTGGTGAATTCGAACAACCCGTCTTCGGTTTCCTCTGCCTCGAACCACGCATGGGGTTCAGCAATGGCCACTAAGGTATCCAGTAGAATTCTCTCGTCTTCGCCCAACGCATTGGTTACTAAAAGAGCTACCGAATACAGCCCCGCTTCACTGTAAGTTACCACCGGGTTTTCATCGGTTGAAAAATCCGGAGTACCACCCGGGAATTGCCACTCAATTTGTTCTGCATTTGAAGAAGCCGGCAATTCAAACTCGACCACCAAAGGCACACAACCCGTGGTCTCTCCCAGTATTTCAAACTCTGCTGAAGGAAAATCGCCCACGAGTAATTCCCTCTCAGCCACAATCGTATCACAAACATTCCAGGCGGTAAGTCGCACCTGATAAATACCTACCTCTTCATAGGTGTAAAGTGGATTGGCCTCCGTGCTTTCAGACCCATCTCCAAAGTCCCAAACCAATCCGTCGGCCCCCTCTGTAATAGCTTCAAAATCAACGGTCAAATCCGCTATGGCGTATTCAAAATCTACCGATGGAGCCTTGATCAATTGTATCAGTCCGGATTGAACCAGTGTGTCACTTCCCCCGGCGGATATGGCAACAAAAATAATGTCGTAAGTTCCGGAATTATCAAACGTGTATACCAAACTGTCAGTAGTTAGGGTATCCGATACCGCACCTTGAATAATCCAAACAAAACTGTCCGCATTGGATGAAGATTCATTTAAAAACTCAATGGTCACAGGAGCACAGGAGTCGAAGTCCATTACAGTAAACCCGGCAACCGGTGGCGTGGCAATGACAATTTCCGTTTGGGAGGTATCCCGTCCGCAATCGTTTTCAGCGATCAACATGACTGGATACTGTCCATCTTCTGAATATTCGTGCTCGGGCTCTTCCTCCTCACTATCGTTTCCATCCCCAAAATCCCAAAAATAGGATTCGGCATCTGAGCTCTTGTTCTCAAAGGTCAACTGGCGCCCTTCTTTTTCATAGGCGAATTCGGCAACCGGAAGGTCATTGACCGCGATGAGCCCCTCCTCAGTTACAGACTCCCCTCCCTGGTCGTTGGAGGCCGTCAGGGTAACATCGTATTCCCCTGCATTGTGGTAAACAACAACGGGATTTTCTTCGGTAGACTCAGAGGGCTCTCCTCCGGGAAACTCCCACAATAAAGAAGTGGCATTGGAACTGGAGTTATTAAAGAACTGGACTTCCAGGGGGGCGCATCCCTCTTCTATGCTCCAATCAAAGTCCGGTGTCGGAATATCGATAATTTGAACGGTTGCTTCTGCCAAATCCGCTCCACACCCATTGGTCACCACCAGGGTCACATCGTATTCACCTCCAACCGCATAAGTATGTATGGGATTTTCAAGGGTGCTGGTATTCCCGTCGCCAAAGTTCCATTCATAAGTGAATCCGCCATCGGAGTTATTGATAAATCCCACAGTGAGATCATCCACATTAAAGTTAAATGCAGCCGTCGGCTCCTCTTCGATTTGTATATAATCTACTTTGGTTATTTCATCGGCTCCAATGGCATTGGTTACCTCAAGACTCACATTGAAATGCCCGGCCATTTCGTACAAAACGGAGGGGTTTTGATCATTGGACTGACTCGGGTCTCCACCGTCAAAAATCCAGTCCCAACCATCCGGATCATTTTCAGACAAATCCTGAAAATTGACCACCAATGGAGCACACCCTACCGTAATATCGGCTGTAAATTCAGCTACCGGTGCCGTTACATCCTCACAATCTCCCAAACAGGAGCCGTTGTGGACTTTTGACCGAAGCAGATCACCCGGCTGTGATCCCAAACCGTTGTTAAAATCAATTCCAACATTGGGCAAAGCGTGGCAATAGCTCATTATGGTACCTGATGAAGGGATAATGGGATTGTTGGAATTGTAGCAATCGATTCCTTCAGGTGGACTGACTACCTCATTGCCACAATCATCGATCTGGGTATTGTTGTTGTTCCACACGCATGCGTGTGTGTGTCTTGATCCTAAATTGTGGCCAATTTCATGAGCAATTACATTGACCGACCAACTGTATGTGGGCACGTTTTCGTAAAAGTTAACAACTCCACTAAATGCAGTGGTTTCAATTATCGGCCAACACAAAATATCCGTCCAGGCCACTCCGGCGAGATTGGACTTTAAATTCACTAGATGTGCTATATCTCCGTTGTAGTTTCCATTCAACTCATCGGTAAATTGCTCGAGATAGTCCACTGCATCGGGTCCATTGTACGGGCTGGGTGTATCCCACACCAATAATTCACTCACGGCCAAGTTGATTTCTTCATCGGCAAATATGACAAACACCTGATTGAACAGGCCCAGTACATAATCAGAAGCAGCGGAAACGGATCCCTTGTCCTGATACAAATCGTGATCGGCCTCCACGTATACATTGACGCAATTATCCGGGTTTTGTCGGTACCCCCCCTCAGAGGGGTCATTGGGCTCTGAATTGCCCATTTGATGTTCTTCAGATACATAACAGGTAAAATTATTCAGGATATTCATGCGTGAATTTTGGTAGAGTGCGTAAATATTGTCAACCGGTCCGCGCATCTGTCCCAGAGTATAATCGGTACTTCCAATGGAAATAAAACCCATCAAATGGCCGTCAAAAACGCTCAAACTGACCATTGAATTTTTCTCTCCTTCAACCACACCCCAAAAAAAACGACCGCTGTAGTCAATTTCTCTACCGGTACTGGCTTCCAACACTTTTACCCCTGCGGAAAACAGATCCACTTCTTCCAGGTGAAGAACCATATTGCCACCTTGCTGAACCGGAATATCCAGTTTCAATCGGGAAGGGGTCCCGGAATGCAAAACAGAAAGTAAGTCGGTGTCTAATTCCAAAAGAAGGCCATCGTCAACCACCTTTTCGAGTTGGCCTTTTAAAAGACCATCCACTTCTGCAATTTGAAACAGATGAGAGGTTTCAACGGAACGGAAGTTGACAGACTCGTAATCAATTTTATCTAAAAAGCCCTGACCAAATAGAGAAAAGGCGAGAAAGGAAAAAATTGTAGTAATGGCTATGCGCATGATAAAAGTTTAAAAAATTAAAAATGATTTTCG
>SKYC01000067.1 GCA_007128085.1 Saprospiraceae bacterium
AAGGATAGAAAAAATTGATTAGCGATTTGCTGGTAAGATCCGGATGGTACACTTTTCATCCGAAAACACTGGTACACTTTTGAATTGAAATATACAGTTCTCGCTAACCTCACGAATGATCGATAGCTTCTCTTCCTTGGTGAACTTCCTAATTCCTTTTTCGGTAATTAGGCTAGACATAGTTCCAAATAAAATTTCGTAATCTTGTCTTATCCTTTAGGGGCTGAAACACCTTCATCACTCCCCAAAACAAGTATTTTAAATCAATGAAAACCATATAGGGGTATAACATTGAACCCATTACAAACAAAAAAATCCGGGCACGTTAGCCCGGATTTCTTTTTAAAAACCAATAAACCAATCTCATGAAAGAATATGAGAATATAAAAAGACGTAAATCTTTTTTCGACGTTATCGTGCAGGAAGCTGTTCCTCGAACCCGATAACGGATCGCTGTCGTCATCGACAATACTCAGTCTGGAATAATCGTCGCCTTCGAGATGATGGAAATCCTCCAATTTGATGGATCGCCTTTTAAAAGCCGGCTCCGACTCCATTTCTGTAATTTTTTCCTTGTTCAGCTCTTTGGGCGTCTGATCCACGTTTTCATCTCTGCGTCGCTTAATCTCCTCTTTGGAAGCCTTGAGCTTTTCCATGGTCTCTTCGTCCAAAAGGTCTTCTTCCTCGAATTCCACCGTATTTTCAGTAATTTCCTCCTCTTCGGTGATAAATTCCTCCTCGAAGTTTTGAGGCTCAACCGAGGGGACCATTTCTTCCATTTCTACCTCATCCTCTACGCTGTCATCTATCTGTTTCTCAGGTGTAATTTCACGGTGCATCATGGAGGGTTGTTCTACCGATTTTTTAAACCGTCTGGCATACACATTACTTCCTTCCTCAAAGCCCGTAGCAATTAAGGTGACGGAAATCTTTTCCCCCAGTGTCTTGTCGTAGCAATTTCCCCAGATCAAGTTGGCTTCTTCTCCTGCTTCCTCCTGGATAAATTCGGTGATTTCACAGATTTCATCCATGGTCACCTCCTTCTCACCGCAGGATACATTGAGTAGTATTTGTTTTGCTCCGCGGATATCACTTTCCTCCAGCAGGGGACTGTTGAGTGCCATGTCTACGGCTTTTCTCGCCCGGTTTTCCCCCTCGGCAACAGCTGCACCCATAATGGCTACCCCACTATCTCGCATCACGGTATTTACATCCTCGAAGTCGACGTTAATAAACCCGGGAACAGTAATGATTTCTGCAATCCCTTTGGCCGCTGTAGTCAATATATTATCGGCGTTGGCAAAAGCTCTGGAAAGCTCCAGGTTGCCGTAGATCTCTCTCAGTTTGTTGTTGGAAATGATGATGAGGGCATCCACATTCTCCTTGAGTTTATCAAGTCCGCTTTTGGCGTGGTTGCTCCGCACTTTTCCTTCAAATTTAAAAGGTACGGTAACTATGCCTACGGTTAAAATTCCCATTTCTTTGGCCGCCTTGGCTATAACAGGAGCGGCTCCGGTACCGGTACCTCCTCCCATTCCTGCGGTAATGAACAGCATTTTGGTATTCAGTTGTAAAAACTTTTGAATATCCTCCAGCGACTCCTGGCATGCCTTCTCTCCAACTTCCGGTTTGGATCCGGCTCCCCGACCATCGGTCAGAGCGGGTCCCAGTTGAATTTTTACCGGCACATCGCTTATTTCCATGGCCTGGTTGTCGGTATTGCAGATGGCAAAGTCCACCCCGACAATTCCCTGATCGTACATGTGATTCACGGCATTGCTTCCGCCGCCTCCGACGCCAATGACTTTAATTATGGAGTGCTCTTCTTTTGGAAAATCGAAATTGATAGACATATTAACAGCTTTTAAAAGTTTGTAATTTTTTTTTCAATAACCCTTGCTTAGAAATCACGGTCTTCCTCGGCCTGGGGGGAAAGGAAGTCGGTGGTTTTCTTCAAAAATTTATCCCAGATTGAATCTCTGTTTGCCGACCCGACAACGGCAGGCTCTCTCTCCGGGTTTTCATCTTTTGCCCTCTCGGCACTCTCAGGTGCGGTTGGTAATTTTTCGTTTTTATTCACCGCTTCTATCAGGAGACCCACTGCGGTTGAATACACCGGACTGGCCAGGTGTTTCAGGTACCCGTGTGCCAGTTTTTCCACCGGCTCACCAATCTTAACAGACATACCGAGGTGATAGCTCGCCAGTTCTTTGATGTCGTTCAATTGAGCACCTCCACCCGTCAATACCACACCCGCGATGAGTTTGTTTTGATAGCCCGACTGTGTCAGCTCAAAATAAACAAGATCAAAAATCTCCTCCATTCTGGCCTGTATGATGTGCGCCAGATTGCGCTGGGAAACTTCCTTGGATTCCCTCCCTCTGATACCTGGGATGGTAATGATTTGATTGCCCACGATTTTATCGGCAAGAGCGGATCCGTACTTGGTTTTTAGTTTTTCTGCCTGATCGTTCATAACGATACAGCCCTCTTTTATATCTCTGGTTATCACGCTCCCTCCAAAGGGGATCACACCGGTATGTCGGATGATATTTTCGTGAATAACGGTAATGTCGGTCGTACCTCCTCCTATATCGACTACAGCCACACCGGCTTCCATTTCTTCGCGATTGAGTATGGATTTTGAAGAGGCGATGGGTTCCAAAATGATTTCAGAGACTTCAATACCCGCCTTTTCTACACATTTTTTTATGTTGTTGTAGGCTGTATATTGTCCGGTAATGATATGAAAATTGGCTTCGAGACGCACACCGTTGTAGCCCTTTGGGTCAATAATACCCCTTTCATTATCGACCGTATAGTCCTGTGGTATAACATGGATGATTTTATCGCCGGGATCGAGTACGATTTTGTGCATATCCCGTTTTAGTTTGGCTATATCGGTATTGTTGATTTCCACATCGCTGTTTTCGCGCGTCAGTACCCCTCTGTGTTGAAAACTCTTGATGTGTTGGCCTGCTATTCCCACTGTCACTTCAGTTGCCTGGGTTCCGCATTTGCGCTCGACCTGCGCAATGGCCTTTTTGATAGCAGCTACCGTTTTATCGATATTTTGAACCATTCCGCGAACGACCCCATTGGACTCCACGGTACTGGATGCCAGGATTTCAATTCGGTCATATTCGTTTTTCCGTCCGGCCAGGGCCACTACTTTTGTAGTACCGATGTCCAAAGCAAAAACTACATCCTTTTTGTACTGTTGCGCTCGTCTCATGTTAGAACCTTTTTTATTTGTAAATTCAATAATATTCTCAAATCTATTTCAGTGCATCGGTTACGGGCTGGTACTCACCCGCCTTTTTCCGACTACCTGTCCTTCGTATTTTAAACTAATGGTTTCGTATACATTCCAGCCCACCTGGGCTATGACCTGATGATAAAATTCATCCAGATCCAGCATTTTTTCTTCTATTCTCTCCAGGTCTCCCAATTCTATCTTTTCTGACCCCATCACCGGCAACAAGATGTACTCTCCCAGCGCGGTAACCACTACCTGATCAATCAGCACCTGTAAAAATTCATTTTCATTGATGGTGTAGAACAACTGTCCGAGAGCCCACAGTCTCTCAATTGCTTCATCGTCTTCAGCATTCATTCCCGGCACTCTGCCCCTGATCACCGGCAGTTTAATGTTCATATCTTCTGACAACGGCATCACTTCACCCATCTGATCAATGAGGTAAGCAGTGCCCCGTGCGGGCTCCACCCTGGCTATGGGGTACCTCGGGCTGCATTCCAAAAGCAGCTTGCCGTTTTTGCCGACATAGAGGTTTACTTCTTTCACATAAGGGTGACTCAGAGTATG
>SKYC01000372.1 GCA_007128085.1 Saprospiraceae bacterium
ATCTTTGCAGTCCGTTTTTAAAAAGCAACGATTATGTACGCAATAGTTAATATAGCTGGTCAACAATTCAAAGTGGAAGAGGGACAAAAACTCTATGTCCACCGTTTGGCCGGAGAAGCCGGGGAAAAGATTTCCTTCGATGAAGTTCTACTTGTTGCCAATGGCGATAAGGTGAATGTGGGAACGCCCAACCTGGGTGATGCCAGGGTTGAAGCGACCATTTTGGATCACCTCAAAGACGACAAAGTAATTGTTTTTAAGAAAAAGAGGAGACAGGGATACAAGGTGAAAAAAGGTCACCGCCAGTATTTGTCTCAATTGATGATAGATAAGATATCTGTATAAAAAAAATGTATCATGGCACATAAAAAAGGTGTAGGTAGTTCTGATAACGGAAGAGACAGTAACAGTAAAAGACTGGGCGTCAAGCTCTTCGGTGGCCAATTGGCCACTGCGGGCAACATCATTATCAGACAGAGAGGAACGAAATTTCACCCCGGGAAAAATGTGGGTATGGGCAGAGACCATACCCTCTATGCATTGATTGACGGTGAAGTTTCCTTTAGAAGAAAAAAGAAAAATAAAATGTTCGTCTTCATTCTTCCGGAATTGGTAGAGGTTCAGGAGAGTCTGGATGTGAAAAAGAAGGGCGAAAAAACGGCTGCCGAAAAACCCGCTGCGGAAAAGGCTCCCAAAAAGGAAAAACCCACTGCGGAAACAGCTCCGAAAAAGGAGGAAAAACCCACTTCGGAAACAACTCCTAAAAAAGTGGATAAACCACAAGTGAAAAAAGAGTCTGAAAAGGCAGCTCCCAAAGCGGCAACTCCTAAAAAAGAAGCTGCTGACAAAAAGAAAGGCGATGACCTGAAAGTGCTGGAAGGTGTGGGTCCCAAACTGGCTGAAATTCTCACCGATGCTGGATTCAGTACATACGCATCCATTGCCGATGCGTCTGCAGATCAGTTGGCAGAAGCATTGGAGGCTGCAGGAAGTAGATACAAAATGCACGATCCCACTGCCTGGCCACAACAAGCAAAATTGGCCGACGAGGGAAAGTTCGACGAATTGAAGCAGTTGCAGGAGGATCTTAAAAACGAAAAGAAAGCTGATTAAAACGGGAGATACGATTTTAACTCGTCCCGGATCAGATCGGATCTATAAGAATTAATAAAAGGCCTATGTCAGTTTCACCTGATGTAGGCTTTTTTCTTTTAGAACCAGACAGTAGGTAATGAATGAGATTCCAGGTAGGGTTATAACTGGGCGTACAACCTTGTATACGCATCCTAATCACAAATTAACTCACCTCTGGAGCACTACGCGGTAATGGTGTCGGCCGGATGGGCTGTCAATTTCTACGATGTACATTCCGTTTTTCAGAGAATGCAGGTCAATATGGGAGCGGTGAGAAAAAGTGAGCTTCTCCATCCCCTGCAGGTTGTATATACGTACGTTTATCCGGGAATCTTCTGCGCCGTTTATGTATAAATCACCACTGCTGGGATTGGGGTAGGGCCTAAAATCATAACTCCCTGCCTGATCTGAAACTTCGCTCGTTTCAGTAAATTCGAGAAAAAAGTCGACAGTACTGAGCAAAACGGGAGTAGCACAATTTACGTGATTTAAGTTCCCAAAATCTACGGTTGCCAAATCCACTGCTCCATTTAACTGCATAACCGAATCGGCAAGGACAGAATTCTGAAACGGAACCTGGTCGTCTGCCTCGCAATAAAAAATCCGGGTCGGCGCCTGTGGAGCCCAATCGTAAGTGTCGTTGTCCCTCAGGTAAGCCAGACCGGGATGGTCTTCCTCGTTATTGACTGCCTGGACAAAAGCCGGATTGAACATCTCCACGGGGTGCAAACAGGTGCAGAGAGAAAAAAGTGTGGCCGCTACCCGGAGGTTCAATTCAATCAAATCAATGTTTCCGTTGTAAAATTGTTGGATATTGTTGACAAATTGCGGCCTGAATACGTCCTGCAGTTGCTCGTAAAAATCCCCGTATACTTCCTGGTAGCCCAAAATTGCATAGGGTATGTATCCGGTAAACAAATAGGTTTGACTACTGAACATGTTGTCTTTCATGACCTCGGATATGCTGTACGGCCCCGATAAATGTGTGGCAGCCGTCACCTCATACTCGTGGAAGTGCTGACTTTCCAATGCCCAATGGGTTGACATAGAGGCATGTCCACCCTGAGAATATCCCGTTAAAAACAATTGCTCGTTCCAGGAGAAGGGTTCTGACGCTACCCATTCTTGAAAAGCTCGAAGCATATCAATGGAGGCAGAGGCTTGTGTTTCTCTGTGAACATAGGGGTGAAAACCACGGGAATCCCCCATTCCCAGGTAATCCGGAGCAAGGACAATAAAACCCATTCCACCGATTCCGGCGTAAGCGGCAAATTCCAACTCCAGGGAGGAGGGAACTGCTGATTTTCGGGGACTGGTGCCGTGGTGATATACGACCACGGGAAAATCGTCTTTATCGACCGTTGGGATGACCAGCAGACCGGATGCCGTGTCGGGCAGCCCGTCCGATCCCGTGGTGTAGTAATTTACTTTGTAGAGATCTACGCCATTGTCCACCTCGAGGTCTGTTTCTTGCTGAAGCTCAAAAGTGCTGAGACTTTCCAGAAATTCCACCTGGTGCAGGTGCTGGCCAAAAGAGATTGACACAATTGCAAACGTAAAAATTAATAGGGGTATAAGATGTTTCATGAACTGTTTTATGTAGAAGTTGAAATTAATTATAAAAAATCAAAGGCCGAATGGTAGCTCGGTTTTTCTTTGATCTCTTCGATTTCTTCAGGGGGTATGTTTTTTGGTTTAACCATCATATAACTGTCGCCTTCCCGGGTAAAATAACTGAGAAAACCCATTTTTCCGCTCTTGGTTAAATCCTCGTACAAATGAGACTTTTCATCCGCCCAAAACATGGCCGAGTTCACTTTATAAGTCCTTAAAACATGGCTGAATAGTGTAAAGAGTTCTCTCTCTTTCCCGGGTAAGTAAAAGATGCCGTCCAAACCCACAAATTCAAATTGATTTGGATTGAAAATTTTCCTAAAAAAAGGAAGATAAGGAACAATTTTGACAAATGCAGCGAGCAGCCCTTTGCCCAGGTTTTTAACAACCCAATGGGCTTTCTGTGCCTGCACGCCGGCCAGTATCACCCCGTCTTTTTTATATACGAAATAAGGCTCCTTAAATATGGAATTCAAGTGGACGAGACTGTATTCGGAGTAAAATTCCTCCAAAGCGTTCAGTACCTGTTTTTTTTCATCCTCGCCCGAAACTTCAAATACACGCTTGCTTTTTTTCGGAAAAAAGCGGCTGAACCCCATTGTTTTGAGGGTTGCAAAAGATTGATACCCCAGACTCCGCACCAACCTGAAAGACCGTTTATTCTTGTGTTCGACCACTCCGACAAATAAGGTAGGAGTCTCCTGCCGCTTTTCCATCAGATCCATGGTTTTGGCCGCGTAGCGACCGGTAATTCCGAGGTGTCGCATTTTGGGTACACTGAAAAGATACCGAACAGCAAAGTAGTTGTGAAGAAGGTCTCCCGTTTTAACTTTTCTGTTGATAAACAGACATACACCGGCCAGTTCGTCTTTTAAGTGAAGTTCTACAAAATTGGGGTTTTCGAGCAACTCCAACCTTCTCTTTGAATCTTTGTGCTGGTACTGGTTTTCTCCCGTACCCCAGAGTACCTCATCGAATAGTTTTACCGTATCCTCCCGTATGTCCCTGTAGAGAACCAACTTTTTATTGTTGTTCTCATAGAGTACTTCCACTTCTCTGCTCATCTCTTTCCTC
>SKYC01000129.1 GCA_007128085.1 Saprospiraceae bacterium
GGTTGTTTCCCCATACTCTTTTTTCTGACTTCCTTACAGTCTTTCATGCCATCCATTTCCGGCATCATGATGTCCAAAACAACCAGGTCGGGTTGAAACAAGTCCAGTTTCTCCAGTGCATTTTTACCATTGATGGCACATTCGACACCATACCCTTCTTTTTCCAGATTGTATTTCAGGAATTCCAAAATGTCTTCTTCATCATCTACCAGCAATATATTGGCTTTTTTATCATCCATTTTTTTCAGCTCTGTTTGATCCGTTTAAGTTTTATCATCTATGGTTGCGGAGGAAAAAATTGACTCACCTGCCCTCTTCGAACTTCACTCCCCAACTTGTTTGAGGAAGCGGTCGTTTACCTATTTTTTTCTCGTTGTACAATGCACTCATCAACTATTACATCAAAATTACAACAGCTTCAAATCCATGTAATTGATTTCTCGGTTAATTCATTGTTAATTTATCTAATATTTAATGTTACCTCCTTTCCAGACGGGCATTTCGCTTTCGCAAACTGTCTGAAGCTGCATTGAAATACCGGTGAAACAACTCAGGGTGTTCGCTGAGAGATTCGAGCAGTGCTATGACATCGGATTGCTCCACCCCGTGAATGTCTCCGATAAGTGAATAATAGTGCAACCTGAGGCTGTCACGATCCAATTCGGGATCCGTAACATTAAAAGTGTGCGCACGCGCCAGACTTACGTCAATCAATATTTCTATAATTTCTTCTTCCTCGTAGGCTGATAAAACCGGGTCAGCCCCACTTCTACAAGAGGTGTATACCAGCAAAAAAATCAAGGCCATCCCCCATGTAATGCCATTTTTCATGTACTTTTTTTTACTTGTTTAGCTTCGACTCACTGTTTTCCCAAAGAGTCGTTCACGCTCCATTTTTACTCAACCGGGTATTTTTAGAATTGGTAATGATCCATATCTTTTTTTGGATAGAAATAAGCGGTCAGATGAACCGCAGAGCAATCAAATGCAGACCAATACTCCGCCTCCGAGGTCAATAAACAAATCGCACAGGTCGGAAGGTCGTACGGTGCTTCTCCACCGGCCAATTCACTCACAAAGTCTGTTAAACCCGGATTGTGACCGACGATAGCTGCCGTTTTCACACTTTCGTCTATCCTTCTCACTACAGAGAGTATGGTCGAAACAGAGGCGTGGTAGAGCTGTGGCTCTTCTGAGCACTCATCTTCCCTCAAACTCCATGCAAGGCTGAAAAATTGTGCAGTTTGTAATGCTCGATTGGCGGTGCTCGTTATGAGGATTTCCGGAGGCTTATGGTTTTTTTCTACGATTCGCGCCATGGCCGGTGCGTCCCGCAATCCCCGGTTGTTGAGGGGGCGATCAAAATCGGGCAGCCGGGGATTGTCCCAACTAGATTTGGCATGTCTGATGACGAAAAGTTGTTTCATGATGGTATTATTTTTCAATGGTTTTTCGGTCTGAGCCGTTCTTAATTTCAATTCGATCCATAACCAATACAATGGCCATCCCGGCAATAAAAGCCATTATAACAGCCACCGTAAATGCGGGCCCGCTCATGTAGTCGGCCGGCCACTTGTTGACCTCCTGCAACACTTTAAAATCCCCGGTCAAAGGAACGGCAGAGGGTATGATATTTCCCTCAGCATCCAGAAAAAGTACGGGGTCTCTCCAGGGCCAAATGGCGTTCAATGATCCGAGCATAAACCCACACAGCAAAGAATAAACGGTTTTTTGATAATGATTGAGAAGCCAACTGATCAGACGCGTAAAGACCAGCAGTCCGAGAAGCGCCCCGGCCACAAATATTATGAGAACCAACAGGGCATCGAAGTCCCTGAATTGAATGAAACTTCTCGCCTCAGACAGAATCATAGTGTACATTCCCATCAGTAAGAGGATAAAACTCCCGGAAATGCCGGGCAGTATCAAGGCGCAAATGGCGATGGAACCCGACAAAAATATGGCCGGATAGGCACTGCTCCCCTCTGCCGGGCTGAGAGTGGTGATTCCGTAGGCAATGAGAATTCCTATTCCCACGAACAGAGCCAACCGGAGATTAAAGCCCTCTATTCGACGGAGAATGTACCAGGAGGACGCCAGAATCAAGCCGAAGAAAAACCCCCAAACTACCGGTGGATGAGACTCCAGGAGTTCAGAGATGAGCAGTATACCGATGACCAGACCAACAAGCATTCCGAGCAGCAATGGCAGCAAAAACTTCCCATTCACTTTTTCCCAGGCTGCTATAAATTTACCACTGAGTAGCAAACCAAAAAACTCGAGGTCAAAGGACTTTATACTCTCGATCAGTTGGTAGTAAATTCCGGTAATAAAAGCGAGGGTACCCCCGCTCACTCCCGGTATCACTTCTGCCAGGCCAATGGCGGCACCTCTGCATGCGTGAAGGATTTTTACGAGCATATTTTATATTTGAGGTTCAAATATACAAAAAGAAAAAATGCAATAGGTTCCTTTAACCCCTGAACGGATATCACTCTGGAATTTTCAATGAATGGATGGACAATTATTTACTCATTCAGGTGTTCTCTGCCGTATACACTGCCCCTTTGATAATTGATTCGCAGAGAGTCGCTCTCTGTTAAATGAGAGTCATCTGAACTCAAGGCTTCTCCGGTTAAATTGGGCTGACCGGCATCGACCCATGCGGTATACCAGAGAGAACCGATGGCAAAAATGGTTTTTTGCATCTGGCGCTCCACCATGTGATTCATTTCTCTTTCATAAGCCAGAGCAAACTCCCTGCATGGTTGCTGAATGGTTTGAAAGCTCCGCTCATCAAAACACATTTGAGCGTCCTCGGGGTACGTATCTCTCAATCTTTGCTCTATACTCAAAACCGAATCTACTTTCAGGTGGGTGTCAACGATAACATCCCAGAAAAACTCCTCCTTGTCTTCAATGTATTGCGCCTTCCCGACAATCAGATCGAAATCCTCTGCGAACAGTTCGGGAATGCGGCTCTCCCAAAAGGCGTGAATCCCTTGTTGACCCGTTAGTTGGCCGTTGTAATTAATAGTGGTGTGAAGGGGTACATGGCCGTCTCCGATGTAGTGACCAATATCGGCCGCATGTCGCAAAATCCTCGCTTTATCTCCCCTTTCCATGGCGCGAGTGAGTTGCCTCTGAATGACCGGTAAATAATAGGGTAAAATCCCGTATTGCGACAATTGGTCTTCTACCAGAATCGTGTGGCAGTCCGCGGACAACCACTCATTCATTTTTTTCAATTCACGCCAGTCGGACAAGGGAAACTCCCAGGGATCGGTATAAAAAACAGGAAAGACCACATCGTCGATAAATGCCTGGTAATTGAATTCAATCAATTCGCCGTAATTCCCATAAGATCTTCTCTTTTTTTCCACTTCTTCATCCCAGTGTATGTAAGGGAAGTAAATGAGCGTGGTGTCCGGCGTTTGTTCATTGGCACAGCGATCCAGAACGTACACGGCACTGTATTTTCCTAGTGCGGTTTTCCAATCTCTCGGTAAATCGGCATAGGGAAAATCCCCCCAGGCATCCAGGTCAATAAAATGACGCGGTCCCTCGTGGGGAGTTGCATATCGCCTTCTGTCGGGGTCTACTGCATGGGCGGAAAGATATTCTATTTCGGTCTTAAAAAGGGGCATCATCCCGGGGGGAAGGGTAAAAACAGCCAGTCGGTTTAGTTTTCTGTGTGCGTAAAAGCCCCAATCCTCCTCCTGAGAGAAAATGAAAGGGTGGGCAAAACCGGAGGAGAGCAGCGCGAGAAATACTATACCGACAAAGAGTCTGAGCATGATTTTTTAATTTTA
>SKYC01000019.1 GCA_007128085.1 Saprospiraceae bacterium
CATTAGGAAAAATCTTTCCTCAACGTAGCTATGGCTACGCTTGTGGAATATTTTCCCTTCTTCCTCGATCTTGAATTTTTCGCTCATTTTCACGACAAAAGGGTTTTCGGAGTGGACTCATTCATGAATTTATGGGTACATAATTCACAATGAATTCTTCTGTGACTCACATCCTATATCCCGGGCAATACCTTCCTCATCGCTTACATTTCAATGATGTTCTGATATTGAAAAAAGAACAGCGTTGAAAGCAAAAACAAATGAATGATTTCCGCGGTGAGTTGATTGTCTATTTTCAGCAAAGTGTCCTGAAGCAACAAAGACAGTGGAATGGCCATCAGAATCATATGCTGCAGTTCAATTTGCGGAAAAAACAGGGTGGACAGCCCCTGTAAGAGTAAAAGTATATAGATAATTTCAACGTTCTTCTTAGACCGCAGTCCCTTTTTAGAGATATAGGTTTGGTAATTGACCAATGCAATAATAAGCGCCACAAACATCAACATAGTGGGGATCAGTGTTTCGATGGAGTCGGGAAGCAGGATAAACTGAAAGCCCATTTCAGGTGGAAAGTAATAGTCGACAAAAAGGCCCAGATCTCCCCGAAGGTAGAAAAAAGTACCCACGAGAAACACGGGCACCAATATACCATTGATAATCAATAGAAAATCCCTTGTTTTCATGGATTTTAGAATAAAACCTCCAAACAATATCAGTGGCACACCTATTAAAAAGGGAATGTAAAAAAGCGAGGCAACGCCCACCCAAAAGGCGCTGTTGAATAAATTGCCCACATCCCGATGCCTTTTATAAGTATTGAACAAATGGTACAAACCGATGAGAAAAAACATCTGACCAATAAGCAAGCCACTGAGCACCTGAAAAGCGGGAAAAAAGCTACAGATCAAAAGGTACAGCATACCGGGGTACAGATTGGCCTCACTCCCGATTCGAAAGACAATACTAATTCTGTTGATGGTCAGGGCCTGTACAAAGAGAATGAAAACAAAAAACAGCACCGACCAGAAGGGGTACTGCATATTGAAGTCCTGTACCCAGGTGGCAATCAAACCATCGGCTTGAGAACGGTACTCATCCATGCCCGAAAAAAAGAGCCGGTGATTGAGAACCAGTGCGTATGGGAAGAGGAGTAAGCTGTTAACCAAATGGTTGACTCTAAAAATCTGAAGCACGGCTGAATAGATTAGCTAAATAATCAAAACCAATTTCAAAAGTAGCACATTTATTTGAATTCGCCACATCCGGTAGACATTAATGCGTCTCAAAAACAAACGATTTTTCGGTAACCGAATTTTTCCTCAGGGAGTTTCCGTGGCGGCACCACTTGCTAAAACAAGGTATTGCCTTCGGTCGGCTTGGTGATTCCGAGGTGGTCAAAAGCTTTTGGCGTGGCCTCCCGGCCTCTGGCGGTCCTCTGAATAAAGCCCTCCATTATCAGAAAGGGTTCGTGTACCTCCTCAATGGTGCCGGACTCCTCCCCCACTGCCGTGGCAATGGTGGCAATGCCCACCGGACCACCGTTGAACTTATGTATGATAGCGGACAAAATCCGGTTGTCCATTTCGTCCAATCCACTGCTGTCTACATTGAGGGCCTCCAAAGCGTAAACGGCAATATTTTCATCTACCCTTCCGCTTCCCTTCACCTGCGCAAAATCACGTACCCTCCGGAGCAAGGCGTTGGCAATTCTCGGAGTACCCCGACTCCGCCTGGCGATCTCCATAGCGCCGTCCTTATCAATAGGTATATTGAGTAGGCCTGCCGAGCGATCAATTATTTTTTTCAGCGTCTCTATGTTGTAATAGTCCAGATGGCAGGTAATGCCAAACCGGGCGCGCATGGGTGCCGTGAGCAGACCCATTCTGGTCGTCGCTCCAATGAGGGTAAAAGGACTGATTTCGATTTGAATACTCCTCGCATTGGGTCCACTGTCAATCATTATATCGATGCGGTAATCCTCCATGGCCGAATACAGATATTCTTCCACCACATTGTTGAGACGGTGAATTTCGTCTATAAAAAGAACGTCTCCCTCTTCCAGATTGGTGAGCAGTCCGGCCAGATCACCGGGTTTTTCAATTACGGGCCCTGATGACTGCTTCAGAGAAGCGCCCAGTTCTTCTGCAATAATATAAGAAAGAGTGGTTTTTCCCAACCCCGGTGGGCCGTGTAACAAAACGTGATCCAGTGCTTCCGTTCTCATTTTGGCCGCCTCAATAAATACAGTCAGATTTTCTACCAAACGCGGCTGCCCTTTGAATTCTTCCAAACTCAGCGGCCGGAGCGCTTTCTCAATTTTCTTATCCTCTTCAGAAGCCGAAGTCCCGTCTATGCCCGGAATATTTTTCTTCATTCTTTTATTTTTTTCACAACTGAAATGACCCATGCAAATTTCAAAACAATTCACTGATTCATTTCAGTCCTTCTTGCGGTCACGTACCGCCTCACTGCTCCAGATGGGGTCTTTTTCCTCAAATCGTTGAATCAATTCAGTACAAAATGCATTGGCCCTTGGCCCCTGAACAAAGCAATCGATTTTCCCCCTGCAATTAAAAATAATAATTTCCTCCCCACTCAGTTGAAAGTAATTCAGACTATCGGTTTGGAGCATTTTCACTTCCTCCGGATTGAAGGAACCGATGGCGTCTTGCATCCAGTTCCTTGTTAAAACATTAGAGGCATCAGCGCATTCCGTTTCGGGTGAACTCAACACCTGAAAACAGGTCAAATTCACCAGGGTATGTTCCACTGCACAAGGACTGGCCATTCCTGTGACCGGTTCGTAATCTACACTCACCTCCATTCCACTCATCGGTCTGGGACTTTGTGTAACGCCGCCGATAACCATTAAACGAGTGCCGTCTTCCAATACCAGGAGCAGCTGACAACCCCTTTCGTGCTGAAAGGATTGATAGACTGCACTGTGTGAACACAGAGGCGATTCCTCTTCAGCTGACGCACTTTTGAACAAAGAACAGGCCGACAGACTCAGCATTGAGATCAAGACGAGTGTAGGGAAAAAGAATTTCATAATCATTTGTTTAAAATTTTATTCATTGCGATTGACTGCAGACGTGGAATTTAAACATTCACCTTTGTGTCCGGCAGTAAACCTCGCGGTCATGGATCGTTTCAATCTGTTTCAAATTTTATTCCTTCCGATTAACTGCAGACGCAAAAATTAAAAGTGAAACCTTTGTGTCCGGCAGTAAATGCAACCCACCCCCCAACTAGTTGGGGGCTCTCTCACTTGAAGGTCTCCCAAAAGCCTACCCTCCTACTGTCGTAGTTCTCTCACTTAAAGATCCCCCGGATCTTTACCCTGAAGGGATCGTTCGTTCACCCTTCGGGATCGTTCGCTCGTGGACCGTTTCATCTGTTTCAAATTTTTGACCATGATTTAAATGAATATGTGTATTAAAGCTTTCTGCACACGCTCGACCCCGCCCCCTAAAGGGAATTCAGCGCGCAGTTTTGAGGATTTTTTTAAACTCAATTTTAGAAAACCCACCCTTAGGGAATGGAGCGAGGTTTTCTGCAATCAAAATCCCAATGACTATAGTTGTCAAGGCAAGTTAGCTCAAATATGTGCTTTCATCAAAAAAAGTTTTACCCCGTAAATTTTCCAAAAACACATAGACTTAAATCACAACCAAATTCTTCTAAAATGCCATGTCACAGTCGCGGTGGTAAAATCCGGAGTGAATTAAAAATTTAAACCTTCACTCATTGGAAAAAACCACTGACCGCACAAATTTAAGTAAAATTTCAGACAGCCA
>SKYC01000356.1 GCA_007128085.1 Saprospiraceae bacterium
AACGATGAGGCCGACGAAATACGATTGAAAAAACTGGACGGCATTCCGGGGCTCACTAAAATTCTCGACTCTCAAAGTATCGACCCCGGAGATGTACCTTTTTTTAAAGAACTCATCCTCCATGCAATGGCAGAGTTTGAACTCATCAATAAGGAAATCGTATCGGGAACCCATCTTTTTAAAGATCCTCTGGCCGGAATGCTGGACGATTGGGACGAGGAAAGTGACCTTTAAAATAACATTGGATGGGGCCCTTGAGCATACCCCTCTTTAAACCAATTCATAGAGAAGGCTTGAGTACCGGTCGAATTAAACGGTCCAAAAACACGTGAATACCACATTTCCTGTTAAATTTGTGGCATAGATATTTGACCTGTTTGTTTTTCAAATAATCTCATGGCTGCGGAGAAAAAGATTTAAAGTAAAAACTCTGTGTCTCTCGTAGTATATCGCAGTTATGGACTGTTTCATCACCATTAAATGATTTTGGCGTGAGTGTATTGATATTTTTGATTGTTTACTATCTGTTACTGAGTGTCTCACTTTACTTTCTCTTTCCCAAATGCGGACACAAAGGAGTGCAGGGTTTAATCCCGGGACTGAATTTTGCCGTATGGGCTGAGATCATAGGCAGAAAAAGGCTTCACGCCCTTTGGCTATTGTTCCCCATTGTCAACTTTTTTATATTTTTCGGACTCATCATCGACATGGCGCGCTCCTTCGGAAGACTATCTCTTTCGCACGCCACCCTGGCCGTTGTTTTTGGTCCCCTCTATTTTTTCTATCTGGCCTTTACCAAAACAGAAATCTACGAAGGTCCGACCCTGACCAAAGAAAGAGAATACCGGGCAAAAATAGAACAGGCCAAAAAAGATGGCAAAGATTATCAGGTCAAAAAACTTGAAAGTAAAAATCCCTATAAAAAATCGGTTGGTCGAGAGTGGATAGAAGCGGCTGTTTTTTCGATTTTCGTCGCGGCATTCATCCGAATGTTTATGATCGAAGCCTATACCATTCCCACCTCATCCATGGAAGGTTCCCTTCTCGTCGGCGACTATCTTTTTGTCAGCAAAATGCACTACGGTGTAAGGACCCCCATGACAGTCATACAGGTGCCCTTACTCCACAATCGAATTCCCTTTTTCAATACCGAATCCTACCTGAAAAAACCCCAGTTGCCCTACTTCAGATTCGGTAAATTCGAAGAAATCGACCACGGAGATCTCGTGGTATTTAACTGGCCTGCCGGGGACAGTATCTATCTGTTACCACACAGATCCTATAGTGCGAATCAGGTAAAAATGGGATCCGATCAATTAAAGCGGCAATTCAGAAATATGGAAGTCATTCATCGCCCGGTGGATAAAACAGATTTTTACATCAAGCGATGCGTCGGATTACCGGGCAGTACTTTTGAATTGCGCGAGGGCCGGGTATATATCGATGGCCAACCGGTAGATGAGCCGGAAAAATTACAGTTCCTATACCAGGTAAAATCGAGTGTGCAAATCTCCCCAAACACATTGGACCGCCTGGACATCAATTTGATGGAAGGAGACGTTTCGAGAAATATTTACTACCTCAATGAACAACAAGTGGAAGCGGTGAGGTCATTGGATCGCTCCATAAGGGTAGAACGCCTCTCGCCGGATGTGCAGGGTCCATATCACCTGTTTCCGCACGACCCGGAGAATTTTCCGGATTTTACCTGGGACAATTACGGGCCCATTCCCATTCCGGCTGCGGGTGAAACGGTGGCCATTGATCACAGCAATATATCGCTGTATCGAAGAATTATCAATGTCTACGAAGACAATGATTTGGAAGTGAGAGAACATCAGATATTCATCAACGGAGAACCCGCAAGCGAGTACACCTTCCAACAAAATTACTTTTGGATGGTGGGAGATAACCGACACAACTCAGAAGACTCGCGCGTATGGGGTTTTGTACCCGAAGACCACATCGTTGGAAAACCCTTGTTCATCTTTTTCAGTACCAAAAATGCCAACATGTCCGATGGTATCCGGTGGAACAGGATATTTAAATCGGCCTCAGGACTCTAAAATTGCAAAGACTACAATTACCGATATCTTCTGAAAGTTTTGTATCATTGGATTTTAAATCTGCAGAACTACAGTTACAGGAAAAATTTAAACAGATGATAAATAAAATCAAGCGCACCTCATCGTTTTTTGTTTCTGCATTCGTCTGTACCCTTATTTGGACAGGAGCCTTTCAAACCTCTGTTTTTTCTCAACTACCGGAATCATCGGTCTACCTGGTTCCATTTCCCCATCAAGTGTTGGATACCATTTCCCATCCGGCAGCCATCTCCAGCTATACCCTACTCAGCACTTTTCATCCAAATGGATACAACAATCAACCTTTTTTTTCCAAACCGGAAACCCTCTTCATAAGCAGTGGTTCGGGAGTTAGAACCAACCTTTATCGGCTGAATATAGAAAGCCTTGAAAAAACGCAAATCACCGATACCCGCGAATCGGAGTTCAGTCCTGGCGTTCAATCCGAAACGGGAAATTTATCGTTCATCCGGCTGGAAGAAGACGGTGCACAACGATTGTGGGTGGTACCGGCGAATTTCACCTCTTACGGATCACCCCTGACCCCGGTCGATTTAAAAGTGGGCTATTACCAATGGTTGAATGCCAACAGACTGGCCTTGTTTGTACTGAGGGAAAACCACAATGAATTGATCGTGTGGAATACCTTCTCAGGACAGGAAGAAGTCCTGACAGACCGCCCGGGACGTTCCATGCATGTTAATGAAGAAGGCCATTTGTATTACGTCATGAGAAGAGGACAAAACCTCTACCACATTTTCCGGTACGAGCCGGAGACGGGAGAAAATACACTCGTGGTGCGCATGCCTGCCGGTGGGAGTCAGGATTTTTGTATCGGACCGGAAGGAATATTGATTACGGCTACAGAGGGCCTAATTATGGGATTTAGGCCGGGAAAAGATTCTTCCTGGAAACCCTTAATGCGCTTGCGGGGAATGGAACAGTACACCATAAGCAGATTGGCTGCAAATGGAGATGGATTTCTCAGCTTTGTGGTGGAACATTAAACCATTGAAAAAACATCGTCAGTAAACCCTATTGGCACAAACAAAGGGACGGCTTAGATCTCCCTATTTTAAAAGAAGCAATTACATAAAAAAACGCTCAAATTTAAGTGATACCCTTTCGCCCTTCCCAAATGGGTATTCGACAAAAAATTAATATTACCCGGATGAATTTATTCCTACTGTTAACTTTTTTTAGCTGTGCAGATCACACCCAGGCAATGGCCATCGACACCGCTGCATATTATGAAGAAATCGCAGCGTACCGCTCGGGAGCCATCCAATCTCTCTGGCAATCGGAGCGGCAGCCCATTTTGCCCGGGGATACCATTCACCTCCATTTTTTTAATCCGGACATTGAATACCGAATACCCTGCAGATTGAAAATCATTCGGGACCCACAGCCTTTTGAGATGGCCACATACAGTGGATTGGTTCAGAAGTACATTCCTTACGGAGTTTTAGAAATGGAGCATCAGGGACAGAACTTCAGCATGGAAGTGTATCAGAACTACGAGCTGTTAAAGTCAGAAGAATACTCGGATTATCTCTTTTTACCTTTTAAAGACCACACAAACGGAGAAACCACTTACGGTGGGGGCAGGTACCTCAACCTGAGTGCGATCAAAATAAAGGAAGAGGGGTGCATGGTCGACTTCAACAAGGCCTACAATCCCTGGTGCGCTTACAGAGAC
>SKYC01000038.1 GCA_007128085.1 Saprospiraceae bacterium
CGGTTTGTTTCGCCTCTGGGCATACCTACGATGCCCCTCTTCTCTCTTTGTCTCTGTTGATAATGGTTTCGATCTGAAAAGTTTTCAGGTTTTTACCGATTATTTTTCGATCCGGGTTGATTACGTAAATTTCGGGTGTAATGTCCACGTAATACTTCCCGTAAATGGCTCTGTTGGTGGGGTCAAAAACATTGATCCAGTCCATGTTGTTTTTGCGAATGTAATCGGTCCACTCTTTGCGATCTGTATCGAGTACTATTGCGAATACCTCTGCGCCTTTCGGTTTCCATTCCCTGTACCACTCCACCAACAGAGGGGTCTCTTTCATGCAGTGTTCGCAAGTGGGATTGTACATATAGACGATGATGTAATCCGCGTCAATTTCATAAATGGAATAGGGATTGCCATCCGGCCCATTGGCTTTGACATCCGGAGCCGGGAGGCCTACGAGGCTTTGTTCCATTTCTTTGGCTCGCTGTTGCAGGCCGTAAATATTGGCAGAGTCTGACCAGAAAGCCCTGTCATAAGTAAAGTAGTTCTGGATCATGTGGACAAAAACTGCCTGAGGATCCATGATGGTGGTGTTTTTTGCATCGAAATTATTGGTAATCCAATTGGCAAAGAACTGGAAATAAATGGGGTGGTCCAGGGTTTGATCGACGAGTAGACTTGCGTACTTAGTGATCGAGTCGGCATTTTGAGGTACCAGTTCATCCATATATCTCCTCGTCATATTGATGATGACGGGAGTATTCATAAGTCGTTCGTCACTGAAGTCCACGCTGTCCCAGAATTCATTCCGAAAGTGGTAGGCTTGCTTTCTCGAATCCGGACTGCCGTCTTCCTGAACGAGATCTCTTCTGACTTCCGGGTTTTGTCCGGCTATTTTAAAACTGGCGTAGAGTGATTCCGGATAATAATGCTCCAGAGAATTGATGACGGCTCGTCTTTGAGCGGCCAGCTTCAGCCTGGTGTTTTCCTGTTCTTTATACTCCTCGCTGTCCTCTTCAAGATTATTTATGATTCGGTTGACGCTGTCAATTTGCGCGCGGTTTTTTCTCTCGTATTGTGCAATGGCAAAGTGCAATTCATTCTCTAAGTTGTTGTTGAGCACTTCCATGTTTTCAATCAATCTGCGATTGGTGGTCTTCAAAGAAATATCCATTTGCCCTTCTACCAGTACCAATTGAAACCCTTGGTTGTTGGGCAGTGCAACGACGTAAACCCCTTCCCTGAATGGTTCGTCATTTTCAAAAACAAATCGGCCTTGTTCGTCAATGGGCGCCTCTGCTGCACGGTAGCGGTTTTCACCCACATAACCGATTAAAATGGCTTCTCCCCCCTGATTGAATCCCTCTACCTCAACACTGATGCGAACTCTGTCAGAGTGGTCTACCTCCAGGCCCTGGGGTATGTATACAGAGGGATCAAACCCCTCCAGTAACTCATTGTTGAAATCGGCTACAGGAGAGTTGTCGGATGAATGGGTTGCGGTTGAATTGCTGTTTTCGGAGTCACCTCCACAGGCTGCTAAAGCAGACCCTATAATGAAGATAAACAAGAGATTCATAATGTTTTTTATTTTAAAAGGGGTTGAAAAAATGAACATGCTTGCAGAATTTTTTAAAAATGATGATGTGAAGACTTAACTTGTGAGCCGTTTTTGCTCTTGATGGCATTGTTCAAGCTCACAGTAAATGACTTCAAATATAGAGTACGAAGATTTAGTAAAAATATTATTTCAATGCAAAAATAAGGATTTATTTTGTGATAGGAAAGTATCAAAAAAAAGAGGCACTCCTGAGAATGCCCCTTTGCACCCTTTGAAAAGGGTGTCATCCCATATAATCAGCAAAAATCAACCACAAAAAATGCTGATAAACGGCAATGAGTTATATGTACTGTGCCCTATTAGGGTACCAATACACCTTCTATGACGTGAACAATTCCGTTGGCAGCCCGTACTGAAGCCACTATTTTGTAGCCGTTTACACGAACTTCCCCGTCGGCAGATTTCGTAAATTCCAAAGGTCTCAAACCTACATTGGCAGTGCCAATTCGCTGGCCGTCCCGAATGGATGCCACGTCATACACTCCTATCAATACATGAAATTCAAGGACGTCTTTTAAGTCGTTCACATTTTCCGGTTTGAGTAAGTTGTCCACCACGCCGTCCGGCAGATCTTCAAAAGCCTGATTGGTGGGGGCAAAAACAGTAAAGGGTCCCGGATTTCCCAAAAAATCTACGTAATCTGCAGCTTCCAGGGCAGCAACTAAAGTTGTGTGATCCTCAGACCCAAGAGCGATCTGTACAATATTGGGGTCAGAACCCTCATCCTGAATAGCAGTTTGTCCTGCAGAGCGTCTTTCTCTTTCAGTTCGTTCTTCTGTTTGTGTAGCTTCACCACATCCAATAAATGTCAGGAAAATAAAAGGTACGAGTAATAGCAAATAATTTTTCATAGTTTTAAGGTTTAGTAAAAAATTGAAGTTATATATCTTTTTTTAGAAATACTTTCCTGGCCAATGCAAAAGGCAGCAATATCCAAATTATCAATATGCTGTATGAGATGAGCGTTCCCTTCAATCCACCGTAGAAATCCTGAAAAAAGGCTCCTGTAAAACCCATGAGTGCGGAAATATCCAACTGCATTAACATGACTACCCGTGCCAGGTCTACCGGGTTTAGCATGATCATTGCCAAAGTTGCGTGTTCAAGTGGATAGTCGTAAAAAACGTAGATCACGTAGAGTACAAGTCCGTCGTAAATCAGGGAAAAGTAAACCCAGAAGAAAAGTGTCAAACCAATGGCTTTTGCTTTGTCTCTGGTCAACACACTGGCCAGAAATGCCAGACCGGTAAAAACCAAACTCAGGATAACTCCTATGCCAAGAAGGGTCAAAAGGGCTTTGTCGGCACCGTAAATCAACATGGGGATACCCATGCCGACTACAAAAGAGATGGCCAGGGAAAGTCCAACTGCCAGATACTGACTGATAAATACCGTGGATCGGTTGATGGGTTGTGACAACATGAGTTCCATAAATTCATAGCTGTTGTAAAAATAGACCGTTCCAAAAATGATGCAAATGAGCGGCACTGCCAGAAGTACAATATTGAGTAAACTCAGGCTTACTTTTGCCAGGTCGGTATCCAGTTGATATACGGAAAATCCTGCCAGTAACAGAAACAGAGTGTATATTAATGTGAATCTGGTTTTCAGTATATTGTACAGGGAGTATTTCAGCAATTTTATCATGGTTGTTTTTTTAGGAATGTATTTTTTTCTCACTCCACTCCATCAGTCGTGCAATGGCCGATGAGAATTTTTCTTCGCCCGTTTCTGCCTTGAGTTTATCTATACTGTTGTGGTAAAAGACCCGTCCTTCCGACAAATAAATGGCTTGACTGGTCAATTCGTCCAGGTCGCTTAAAATGTGGGAGGTGATTATGATCAATTTTCCCGCTTCCCGTTCTTTGGCCACTTTACTTTTGAGTGCTTCAACGGCCAGAGGATCCAGTCCTGCAGTGGGTTCATCCAGTATGTAAATTTTGGGTCTAAACATAAAAGCAAGTGCAGCACTCACTTTTTGTCGGGTTCCACCGGAAAGGGTTCGCATTGGTTTGTCCAGCATTTTATTCAGTCCGAAACCCTCTACCAATTCCGTGTCAAAATCACTGCAATCTTTTCTGATATTCTGAATCATACTCAGTACCTGACCAATGGTGATATTTTCTGGGTATTTGCCAATTTGTGGCATATAACCTATTTCCGAACG
>SKYC01000250.1 GCA_007128085.1 Saprospiraceae bacterium
AAATATTCGCAGGAAAGCATTGTTGACTACCAACATGGCCTCTTCTTTGTCCTTAATCCTGGACAGACAAATACCGTACATCGCATCGAAGTGCAATTTGTAGAATTGCTCCTGAATGGCTCTATTGTTTTTTCTGCAACCCTCCAGTAATTCCCGCTCTGATAATGGTGTATTGCTGTCCATTGTTTTCGGTTTCTTCTCTAAACCGGCGTTTCTTTATACAACCCCCGGGGGCATTTGTAAAAATAAAGATACTGATTAATTCTCATTTTTATTTTCTCCGATGTACGCACCCACACCGATGGTACCACTCCATCTCTTGAGCAGGTATTTATTTTTGGCCTGCCAATGGTACTCGGTAGCACGTCCAAGTAATATACCCATTTCCGCTGAGATAAATGCCACATCTCCCAATACCCAATTGAATCCCAGTGACGGTTTTACAAAAAACCCACCTTTCGGCTTAAACCGGTTTTCATCTTTACTTCTGTCAATAATCCCCGGAATAGAATAGCCGAAATTGATTTTGTAAAAAGGACTCAGTTTTCGATCCGAAAAATAACCCCGTGCTTCCAACCCCAGGGGGTAGAGCACCAGATTGCCCCACGGATTAAAGTCGTATCTCCCGGCAGTCAATCCGATGCCAAGCCACCTGAATTTTTGGTATCCGGCGGTCAGTTGGACGCCCCAGCTTGGATTAGCACCCCACGTTCCATTACTACCCCTTGAAAGCGTTGCAATGCCACCCTCAATGTAGAACCATTCAGCGCGAAACTTGTACGGTTCTCTGCGTGGACGCTCGAAGACAATTCCAATTTCGTAGCGATCAACCAACTCGGCAGGATACCTGATTTGAAGCGATCCATCTCTTCTTTCAAAAAGTATACTTGCATCATCGATTTCTAATATTTTTCCGGTAATCACCGATCCGGTCTTCAGGTATATCCTGTCCAATTCAATTATATCCGGAGTTTGGGCTTCCTTAGAAAAAGGGCCCAAAAGGAGGAGCAGGGCAATCGGAATCAATTTTAACGGCAGCGTGCTGTAAAGAACTTTCATCCCTTTATTTTTTTTTATCTTATCGGTAAAACACTCAATGGTCTGGGAGCTCTTTTGTCGGAGGTGTCGTACTGTCGGATGCCATTTTCACCGGTCACTATTATGTGATTTGAATGCAGGGCGATCACATCGAAAGTATGGCCATTTTTCACATGGGCCAACTTGTTTTTATCGATTTGATGATCGTCGGTCACATCGTATATTTTAAGACCCGCCGGTCCGTCGCAGAGAAACATATGGGCACCGATGACAGACAGTCCGTGAGGGTTGGTCATCGGGTAGGATTTGATGAGTTGGGGATTTTTGATATTGGAAATGTCCAACACATCCAGTTGATTGCTGGCATTGATACATTCATTGCCGTTCCTGAGAGTAACATAGGCTCTGTTCCCACTTGCAAATACGGGATCACATGCCATGGCGTGGTTGAATTCAGATAGGTAAGTCGGATCAGCGGGATTGCTGTTGTCGTATATGTACATTCCTCTGTTTCCGCCAATAAACAAGTAATCCTGATAGGGAAACAGGGTTTCAATTCCCCAGGCGACGTTTACGGTATTCATATTGTCAGGCTGCCCGGGGTTAGTGAGTCCAAATACGTGAATGGATTGTTTGTCTATGGCGTACAGATGGTTGGAGGCCATTCCAAAGCGAGCCATGGAACCGGCCTGACCCGAAATATTCTGACCGGGGCTATTAAATCCAGGGAAGTACGAACTAGCCAGGGGACTGCTACCATCCCAATTGCTGTGGCAATCTACTTCCTCGTATTGGACTTCGCGGGTGAAACCAACAACGAGACCCTCCGGTTGCCAACCGTGCAATTTGAAGATGTCCTCTTCCCTATGGAGTAGCACCGGATTCATCCAATCGCTCACATCTATAGTCAACAGATCGCTGTAACTATCGGCGTAGAGATGGTGGCCATTGACCGCCATGTCGACATTGCCCGGAATTCCAATAAAATTTATGAATTGGGGACTTTCGGGATCGGAATTGTCCACCAGGTGTATCCCTTTATTTATATCGTTGATGAGTAAAAGGTTGCCGTAAACATAAATCTTGCCGGCTTCCTCTAGAGGATGTCCCGGCTCAATGGATATATCCACTCTGAATTCATCGGCATTAACGATTATGGGTTCAGAGTAAATCACTTCGACTATAGAGGTACATTCATCTTTCAAGCAGGAGGTAAAAGTCGCTGAAAGCAGGAGGATAAACAAGCCAAAAAAAAGAGTTGATTTCATGATTATTAAATTTATTGAGCGTTTAGCCAATTAAGAACATCGATAGTTTTACTTTGATTTTTTTTCTTCTGTACCAATCCATTCAATCGCTATATAGACGGAGGGAAAATGAAATAAGTTGGTCATTCAGAAAAAATACATCTTTTTCGATGAAAAAAATACATACTACGGGATCTTTAAGGAACAGACCGGGATTTTTATGAGTGCGCCCGATATCTCAAAAAAATGGAGCTAACATACCCCGGAATATTTATCGCGATCAAAATTTGTGGAAAATTTATTCAGTCCATTTTGATTATTTCCAATTATGTCGTTAATTGCACCTCCTTAATATAAAACACAGGCTTTTTACTTCATGGATTTTTCTGATTTTTTCAAGCACAATAGCCATTGAAAAAACGAAAAAATTCTTTCTTAATTCCTAAAAGAAAAAAATGAAAAAACTTCTACTTTCCCTTTTTTTAATGCCTTTCATCACCCTCAGCGCGCGGGCTCAGGAAGTCGACAACGGTTGGGACCAAAGGATCAACGATGCCTTTCAGCCCATCAGTGACACCATCATGGGAATTGTTTTTTTTCCTATCCATCTCACGGAAGATGTGGCCGTTCCAATAGTGGTAATTTTGCTTATAACGGCAGCTATATTTTTTACTTTTTACTTTAAGTTCATCAATTTCAGGGCATTTAAATTAGCTATTCAAACGGTCAGGGGAAAATACGACGACCTGAATCCACATGAGGCTCTGCCGGATGCACCACCCCAAACTGTGGAGGGAGATGTTCTGGAAACCATAAAAGTAGAGGGCAAAAAAGAAGGAGAGATCACACACTTTCAGGCATTGACTGCTGCACTGTCCGCTACGGTAGGGCTCGGCAACATTGCCGGGGTAGCTATTGCCATTACAATCGGCGGCCCGGGCGCTACATTCTGGATGATTGTAGCGGGATTTTTCAGTATGGCGACCAAGTTTGTAGAGTGTACACTGGGTGTAAAGTACCGGGATGTCGGTCCGGATGGGACTATATACGGAGGGCCGATGTACTATTTGACCAAGGGGTTGAAAAAAAGAAATATGGCCACCCTGGGAAAAGTGGCGGCCGTTTTATTTGCTATCATGTGTATCGGCGGATCTTTTGGCGGAGGCAATATGTTTCAAGCCAACCAGGCCGCTATTCAGTTTAACCATATGATTGGTGCGGATGTTGAATCCGGCAATGCGGGCACCATTTTCGGAATTGTCCTTGCCATTTTCGTGGCCTTGGTCATTATAGGTGGTATCAAGCGAATCGGAAAAGTAACGGCCAAAGTGGTTCCTTTTATGGTTGGCATATACGTAATAGCCGCTCTGACCATTTTATTCCTGCATATCCCACAAATCCCCGAGGCCTTTGGTTTGATTATCTCCGGAGCCTTCTCTCCTGAGGGCATCACGGG
>SKYC01000045.1 GCA_007128085.1 Saprospiraceae bacterium
GAGTCCACTCCGAAAACCCTTTTGTCGTGAAAATGAGCGAAAAATTCAAGATCGAGGAAGAAGGGAAAATATTCCACAAGCGTAGCCATAGCTACGTTGAGGAAAGATTTTTCCTAATGACAAAGATATTGAGTTTTGCAGCCATTTGTAATAGAAAGAGGTTTTCGGAGTGGACTCATACATTAAAATCTACGTTAAATCGTTCATTAAAGATAAGTAAATCCTCTACTAATTGCGAAAAAATTCTTTTATTGCAGACCCACTATTTATAAATTTAAGTGAATACGCATGAATTACAGGACTATTCCCATTTCGGTATTAAAAAAAATGGATACCAATAAAGGAGACGATTTATATTACCTTTCTGGACAGAAACCTGTGCTACTGGTATTTCTAAGAAATTTTGGATGTATGTTCTGTCGGGAAGCCATGGAGGACATCAGCAAAGTAAAAGACGAAATAACAGAAAAAGGTGTTGAAATCGTATTGGTTCACATGTCCGATTACGAGCTTGCAGAGAGTTACCTGAAGAAGTACAATCTCCATAAATTGCGACAGATAAGTGATACTTCTACCGAGTTTTATCAAGCCTTTGGCCTGATGAAGGGGAACTTCAATCAGCTGTTTGGTTTTCAAAACTGGATTCGCGGTTTTGATGCAGCCATTCTCAAAAAACACGGGGTGTCCGTTCCTGTTGGAGACGGGTTTCAGATGCCGGGTATCTTTTTACTGCGCGGAAATGAAATCGTTAAAAGCTACATTCACAAAAAAATTGCCGACCGGCCTGACTATATAGAGCTTGCTCAAATTCCCACCGGAAAAGTAAGTGAGAAAATATAGGGACGTCAAAGTAAATTTCTCTTCAATCTTTTTTCCAATATCTGACCAAAGGTTGCGTTATCAATACTGTGTTTAAAACCACTCTACGATGAAACCAACTTTCAGACCGACAACCCTTATTTTAATTGCCTCATTTCTGATTGCATGCATTGGGGAAATTTCCGCACAGCAATTGGAGTCTAAAATGGATTCTCTATATTTTTTTGGAGATGTAATGTCCAATGCCAGAATGGACAATCACCGACTATTTGCCGCGGAGCATTTTTATAAAACTTTTGAAGACTTACTCAATGAAGACCCTTCATTAGAGGAGTTAATCGATATACCTTTTATAAGCTCTCAGGTTCCCAAAGATTCAAGTTTTGTTTTGTTTACCTGGAGGCTCGCATCGGAAGATCAATCTGAATTTTATTATTTCGGTCATATCTTTTCGCCGACTAATGAGTTTGCTCCCATAGCTTTACACGACCGAATGGGGAGTGGTAGAATTACACAGTACAGCACACAGACACCGGATAACTGGCCTGCTGCTTTTTATTACAATATCAGGGATTTTGAATTGCCTGACGGTCAAACCGCTTATCTTTTATTCGGCATCAATGAGTACAGTCGATTTAATCGCATACGGATAATGGATGTACTATATCGAGAGGGAAATAATTTTTATTTTGGTTATCCCGTCTTTGGTGAAGATCACGCCAGCATGTCGAGGCGGGGCAAAACCCGAATCATGATGATGTACTCTTATGATGCTCCGGTTTTTTTGAATTACGATAAGGAGTATGAATTGATTGTAATGAATGTAATGGATGAAATGGAAGGAATCCATCCCAATCAGGGAATAACAGCCATTCCTTCGGGAGAATATCACGGATACCGCTACGAGGACGGTTACTGGATATATGTTCCTGAAATAGTACGGGTGAGAAGTACACCGAACCCCGGGCCCCCACCGGAGACCAAAAATAGAACAGGCCCTCGAAGGGATTTGTTTGGTAGGCCGATGGACGACAATAGGTGATTGTTTTATATTCTAAATGAGGAGTTCATACAGAACTAAACTTCTGTGTTTCATAAGATCCCACAAATAATTTTTCTGGCCGACGCCCTGTTTCTAAATTCACAAAGATAAATACCCTGCCAGGTTCCAAGCGCTGCTTTTCCATTGATTATGGGTATGCTGACAGAGGAACCAAAAAATGAAGCTTTTACATGAGCGGGCATATCGTCAGGACCTTCTATGGTATGCTTAAGTCCCGGAATATCTTCGGGGACGATTTGATTGATGTATTTTTCAAGGTCTTGCCTCACTGTCGGATCGGCATTTTCATTGATGGTGAGCGCAGCAGAAGTATGTTGAATAAAGAAATACAATAGCCCGTTGGAGGGAAGGGGAGTAGTAGCTTCAATCAATAGATCTGTAATAAGGTGAAAACCTCTCGGATAAGGAGGCAGTTGAATGGTTGTAATAATTTGCATCACCGTGTTATTATTTGGCAAAAAGTTCGGGTCTGGAAATTTTGGGGCATGGCAGTTGGCCAAAATAGTAGTTCAAACTAATGATGCCAAAAGCATAGCGATCATTACGGGACGCATCGCCCCTTTGTCGGCCCGGTTCACCCAGTCCAAATTCATTCAGGTGCTCGATCGATCGGTCAGAAAGAGCGACTGCGATATTGCCTCGCGATCTTCTGAGTTCCTCCGGATTGGGATAAGTCGTACTGACATCATCCAGGTAGTCGGTAAAAAGGAGTCTGGCATTGATTTCAACATTGATACTCCAACGGTAGTTTATGGAAAACTTTACTCCACCCCCGTAGACAATGGCCGGTTGGACAGAGAGGTATTCTTCGCTCCTCCTTTGTCCCTCGGTTCCCAGCGGTCGCAATTCGTACCACTCTCCTTCATATTTGGCTTTGGGATTGAAGTGAAATACTCCAATGCCGGCAGACACATAAGGAGTGAAAAAGTAATCTCTGTCTCCGTGAACAAAGCGAAAAAAATTGAATTCAAATTGTGCAGCGGCATCCCAGATATTGGATTGAAAACTCAGGTTGCGTGCGAGTTGAAAAGAATTATCTGACCGGGCATCATCTCCGTCAATTACACCAAAGCTTAAACCAAAGCGCAAGGCCAGACGGTCGTTGATATTGTACCGCCCCAATATACTCGCCGCAGGCCCGGGGTAGCCGAGGTCGAAAGTGGGATTTAAGTCGCCAAAATAGTAGGACACACCACCACCTGCACCGACCTCCCAGCCTTTTTGACCAACTAAATTAATACTAAAAAGTATTGTTATCAGGAATATGAATGTAACTCTCAATAATAATTTTTTTTGCAAAAGTAAGCTTAAGAATGATTTCAACGAACATTAAACGCTTGGTAAAAACTAATATTATTAACTAATTTAATACAGTTTCCTCATTTAAAGGATTATTAGCAAAAGATCAAAGGCAGAAGGCTGAAAGCAGAAGGCTGAAGGCAGAAGGCAGAAGGCTGAAAGCAGAAGGCTGAAAGCAGAAGGCAGAAGGCTGAAAGCAGAAGGCAGAAGGCAGAAAGCAGAAAGTGAAAGGCAGAAAGCGAAAGGCAGAAAGCAAAAGGCAGAAGGCGGAAGGCGGAAGGCTGAAAGCAGAAAGCAAAAGGCAAAAGGCTGAAGGCAGAAGGCTGAAAGCAAAAGGCAAAAGGCGGAAGGCAGAAGGCAGAAGGCGGAAGGCTGAAAGCAAAAGGCAGAAGGCAGAAAGCAAAAGGCTGAAGGCAGAAGGCAGAAAGCAAAAGGCTGAAGGCAGAAGAGACTGTTCAATTAAGTGTGTCAGAGTAATAAATTATTAAAAATCATAACTTTGACAAATGAGCAAGAAAAAAAGAAAGACGTTAGAAGATTTAATTCCAGATTCTGAA